>CAIYXG010000405.1 GCA_903930035.1 uncultured Actinomycetes bacterium
CAGATCGGCTCGCTCACCGAGACGCTCGAGGCCGTGGAGCTGGCGACGCGCCACCGCTACTCGGCGGTCATGTCGCACCGCTCGGGCGAGACCGAGGACACCACCATCGCCGACCTGGCGGTGGCCACCAACTGCGGCCAGATCAAGACCGGGGCCCCGGCCCGCTCCGACCGCGTCGCCAAGTACAACCAGCTGCTGCGCATCGAGGAGCAGCTCGGCGAGGCCGCCGTCTACCGCGGCCGGTCCGCCCTGGCCCCCATCGGCGGCGCCCGCTGATGGCGACCGCCGTCGCCGGCCTGTCCGGGGGGTTCGACCACCGGCGTCGGAACCTGGTCGTCGCGCTCGTGGCGGTAGGGGTCCTGCTGGTGCTGGCCGTCCCCGCCCGTGCCTACCTGGCCCAGCGGAGCGAGATCGCCCGGACCCGCGACCAGCTGGCCGAGGTGCGCCGCACCAACGCGCAGCTCAAGGAGCGCAAGGCGCGCCTGACCGACCCCGCCGAGGTCCAGCGGACGGCGCGCCGGGAGTTCGGACTGGTCGGGGTGGGCGAGGAGTCCTACAGCATCCTGCCGCCCGCCACGGCCGGGCTGGTCCTGCCCAACGCGTGGCCGTTCGACCGCCTGGCCGGTCCGGTGGCGCGTGCCGCGACCGCCGGCTGACGCGCTACCGTCTCGCCGTCCCGCACGAGACGGAAGGACGCCGCGTCGATGGGTCTGCTGAAGCCCGACCAGCCCGAGTTCGACCTCGACGAGTGGCGCCGGCAGCCCTATGCCGAGCGGCTGCGGATGATGTGCGTGACCTGGTGCACCCAGGGGTTCGGCGCACCGGACGTCGTCTACGTCTTCTACCTGGTGAAGATCGCCTGCTACGTCGGCGGGTTCTTCCTGTTCGCCTGGCTCACCCCCTCCCTGGGCGGCCCGGCCTCCTTCGGGTCGTGGTGGTCCGACCCGCTGGCCTTCCAGAAGGCCGTGATCTGGACCATGACCTACGAGGTGATGGGGTTCGGCTGCGGGAGCGGCCCGCTGACCGGGCACTACCGGCCGATCTTCCCCGTCCTCCGTCACTGGCTCCGGCCGGGGACCGTGCGCCTGCGCCCGTTCACGTGGGTGCCGTTCACCGCCGGCCACCGCCGGAGCTGGTTCGACGTGGCGCTCTACGCCGCCGTGCTCGTGCTGTCGTTCCGGGCGCTGCTGTCGGCCAGCCTCGGACCGTGGGAGCTGGCCCCGATCGTGGTGGCGCTCTGCGTCCTGGGGCTCCGGGACAAGACGATCTTCCTGGCCTGCCGGGCGGAGCACTACCTGATGACGGTCGTGGTGTTCCTGTTCGCCCCGACGCCGTTGGCGCTCGTCGCCGGGGCCAAGTCGGTGCAGCTGATCATGTGGATCGGTGCGGCCGTCTCGAAGCTGACGCACAACTTCGCCAACGTCATGTCGATCATGCAGTCGAACAGCCCGGTGATGCGCTCGAAGAAGGTGCGCCGCGCCCTCTACCGGCGGTTCCCCGACGACCTGCGGCCCTCCCGGCTCACCTTCACGCTGGCCCACACGGCCACGTTCTTCGAGTTCGCGTTCCCCCTGGCGCTGGCCCTCACCAGCAGCGGCCCGCTCCACACGGCGGCGCTCGTGGCGATGGTGCTGTTCCACCTGGGGATCTTCTCGGCCCTGCCCATGGGCGTGCCGCTCGAGTGGAACGTCATGTTCATCTACTCGGGCCTGGTGCTCTTCGGCGCCTACGGCGACGTGCCCTTCTGGTCGGTCGGCTCGCCGGTCGTGGCCGCGCTCCTGGTGGCGCTGGTGCTGGTGGGCCCGGTCTGGGGCAGCCTGCGGCCCGACAAGATCTCGTTCCTCGTGTCCATGCGGTACTACGCCGGGAACTGGGCCCCGAGCGTGTGGTTGTTCCGTCGGGGCACCATGGAGCGGCTCGACGAGCGCCTGGTGAAGGCGGCCCCCATCCCGCGCCGGCAGCTCGAGGGTCAGATCGAGGAGGGCACCTACGACGCCACCATGGCCCGCGGGTTCGCCATGCGGGCCATGCACCTGCACGGCCCCGCCCTGGCGACGCTCCTGCCCCGGACGCTGGCCGACCTGGCCGAGACCGACCCCGAGGTCGCGGCGCACGGGATCGACGCGTTCGAGCTGATCGACGGCGAGCAGGTCGCCGGCCTGGTGCTGGGCTGGAACTTCGGCGACGGCCACCTGCACGACGAGGACCTGCTGGCCGCGGTGCAGGCCGAGTGCGGCTTTGCCCCTGGCGAGCTCCGGTGCCTGTTCATCGAGTCCCAGCCGCTGCACCGCCAGCACATGCACTGGCGGACCGCCGACGCGGCGACCGGCCAGCTGGAGGAGGGCCACGTGCAGATCGCCGACCTCCGCACGCTCCAGCCCTGGGGTGCGCCGAGCCCGGACTGACCCGGGACCGGTAGCCTCCGGACCCGATGGACGCCACCGCAGCCCCCGGCCCCCGGCCGGACCTCTCCGACCTCTTCTCGGCCGAGGACTCGCCCATGGTCGGAGGGCCGCTGCTGCGGGTGGCCGCCGTCGTGGCCCTCGTCGTCGCGGTGGTGTGGTCCGTGCGTCGCCGGCGGCGGGCCTGATGGCGGCGCCGGACGACGTCGCGGCCGTGGCGACGCTCCTCGGCCGGGCCCCGCAGGGCGACTTCGAGGTCGTGGTGCGGCGGGCCGACGGCCAGCCGGTCGTCATCGCCAACGCGCCCCTGCTCGACGACGGCCGGCCCATGCCCACCCGCTACTGGCTGGTCGACCCGGACCTGCTGCGCCGGGTCGGGACGGTCGAGGCCTCCGGCGGCGTGCGGACCGCCGAGTCCGTGGTCGACCCCGACGAGCTGGCCGCCGCGCACGCCCGCTACGCCGCCGAGCGCGACGCCCTCGTGCCGGCCGACCACCCGGGCCCGGTGCCCTTCGGCGGGGTGGGCGGGACCCGTCAGGGCGTGAAGTGCCTGCACGCCCACCTGGCCTACGTGCTGGCCGGCGGCGACGACCCGGTCGGCCGCTGGGTGCAGGCGCAGCTCGAGGCGACCCCGTGAACCTGGAAGGACCCATCCCATGACCCTCAAGGCGGCGATCGACTGCGGCACCAACTCGGTGCGGCTCCTGGTGTCCGACGGCACCACCCAGGTCGAGCGGCTCATGCGGATCACCCGGCTGGGCCAGGGTGTCGACCGCACCGGCCGGCTGGACCCCGAGGCCGTGGCGCGCACGCTGGCGGTCCTGCGCGAGTACCGGGAGGTCATGGACCGCTACGGCGTGGAGGGCGTCCGCATGGCGGCCACCTCGGCGAGCCGCGACGCCGCCAACCGGGAGGACTTCTTCGGCCCGGCCGCCGACATCCTGGGCGTCGAGCCCGAGCTCCTGTCCGGCCAGGAGGAGGCGGCGCTGTCGTTCCGGGGCGCCACCGCAGAGCTGGACCCCGCGGAGGGGCCCTTCCTGGTGGTCGACATCGGCGGCGGCTCCACCGAGTTCGCCGTGGGCTCCCGCTCGGTCGAGGGGGCGGTGTCGATCGACGTCGGCTGTGTGCGGATGACCGAGAAGTACCTGCACGGCGACCCGCCCCGGCCCGACGAGCTGTCGAACTGCCTGGCCGAGGTGGGCCAGCACCTCGACGACGTCAGCCGGGAGGTCCCCATGGCCGGCCTGGCCACCACGTTCGTGGGGCTGGCCGGCACGGTGACCAACGTGGCGGCGGTGGAGCTGGGGCTGGCGACCTACGACCGGGACGCCATCCACCACTTCCGGCTCACCAAGGACGCCGCCGAGGACGTGTTCCGCACGCTGGCCACCGAGTCGCTCGAGGACCGTCGGTTCAACCCCGGCCTCGAGGCGCAGCGCGCCGACGTCATCGTGGGCGGCTGCTGCGTGCTGGTGTCGGTCTTCCGGTACTTCGGGTTCGACGAGTGCCTGGTCTCCGAGGCCGACATCCTCGACGGCCTGGTGATGTCGCAGTTCGACTGACCGCCGGTTCGCCTGAGGTCCCCGAGGACCGTGGGGTTAGGCTCGCCGCCGTGCTCCGTCGTCGTCCCGACCCCGCTGCGTTCGCCCAGCCGGTGACGCTGCACGGCCGGCGCGTCGTCCTGCGCCCGCTGTCGGTCCACGACTTCGAGGCCTGGCGCGAGGTCCGCCGACGCAACCACGACTGGCTCACCAAGTGGGAGCCGCAGCGGATGCCGAACCAGCCCGACACCGTCGAGGACCGGCAGGCGTTCGCCAGCCGGTGCGCGGCGCGGATGCGGGAGATCCAGCTGGGGTCCGGCTACGGCTTCGGGATCTTCGTGGACGGGGCGTTCTCGGGCGAGATCAACATCAACACGATCCACTGGGGCGCCCACCAGAGCGCCTACATCGGGTACTGGGTCGACACGCAGCGCGCCGGACAGGGCTACATGCCCGAGTCGGTCGTCACGGTGTTCCGGTTCGCGTTCGAGCAGATGGGCCTGCACCGGCTGCAGATCTCGATCATCCCCCGCAACGCGGCGAGCCGCCGGGTGGTCGAGAAGCTCGAGCTGCGTGAAGAGGGCCTGGCCGAGCGCTACCTGGAGATCAACGGCGTGTGGGAGGACCACCTGCGGTTCGCCATGACGTCCGAGGAGTGGGACACCCGGGGCCCCGACCTGGTCGCCACCTGGCTCGCCTGACCGTCGGCGCCGGGGCTCAGCTGCCCGAGATGCGGCGCTGGAGCGCGGCGAGCCGCTCCGCGAACTCGGGCTGGTCCATCGACCACAGCTGGACCTCGAGCTCCTTGGCGACGGCCTCCGGGTGCGTGGCCACCGTGCCCATCTCCTGGAGGGTGCGCTTGACCGCCCGGGTCAGCTCCGGCGGTCCCGACGCGGCCCGGGCCGCCATGGCGACGGCCGTGCCGGGCAGCTCGTCGTCGGGCACGCACCTCCAGACGAGCCCGACCCGCTCGGCCTCGGCACCGTCGAGCGCCTGGCCGAACACCACGGCGGCCATGGCGGTCTGCAGGCCCGCCACGTTGCGGAACATCCAGGTGTGCCCGCCGCCGGGGTGGATCCCCAGGTCCAGGAACCGGGTGTCGAACCGGGCCGACACCCCGGCCAGCCGCACGTCGCACGCCAGCGCCAGGTTCATGCCGGCGCCGACGGCCGCCCCGTTCACGGCGGCCAGCGTGGGCAGCGGGCTGCGCGCCACCCGCAGGAACCCCTCGTAGATCCGCTCCAGGCCC
>CAIYXG010000406.1 GCA_903930035.1 uncultured Actinomycetes bacterium
AGGCGAGCTCGGCGTCGTCGATGCCCTCGAGCCACAGCAGGCGGCGGCCGTGCTCCGGGTGGCTGCGGACCCGGTCGACCAGGTTGTCGACCAGCCAGCCCTGCTTGCCCACGAGCACCACGCCCAGGTCCGGGTGGCGCCGGGACAGCACGTCGAACGCGTCGAGCACGACCTGCTGGTTCTTGCGGGGCTCGAGCGTGCCCACCACGAGCAGGTACCGCCCGACCTCGTCGGGCAGCTCGACGGCCTGCGGCTCCTCGACGGGGAAGTCGGCGCCGAGGGGGACCACCACGGTCTCGGGGTCGGGCGCCCCGACCTGCCGGGCGACGGCGCGCAGGTCGGCCGCGGTGCGCTCGGAGATGCAGAGGAACATCTCGGAGTCGCGCAGGTGGGCGCGCAGCCACTCCGAGAACTGGGCCCGCTTCTCGGGGTCGAACCAGCGGGGGAAGAGCTCGGGCATCACGTCGGCCACCAGCACCGCCGTGTGGATCCCGGCGGCCCGCATGCGGGGCAGGACCTCGGTGCGGGGCTCGGGGTCGTGCCACGTGGGCTCCAGGTCGAGCCAGATGGAGCCGATCTCGGGCAGGGGGATGGCCAGGGCACGCACCTCGGGCGTCAGCGCCCGACGGCCGCGGGCACGGCCGATGGCGCCGCGCACCTGCTTGGTCACCGGCAGGTCGAGCGTGCCGCGCACGACGGGCGCCAGCACCCCGAACCGGTCGGACCGGCGGCCGCCGTGGCCCCCCGGCGGGTGGCGCCGCAGCCGCTCGGCCTCGCCCTCGGTCAGGCGCCGGTAGTCGCCGAGCAGGAGCGGCCGCACGACGGGCACCACGTCCAGGCCGTGCCCGGCGGGACCGTCCAGGCCGCGCAGCACCTCGCGGACCACGCGCTGGTACCCGGTCGTGTAGGGCACGGCGAGCGTGTTGGTCACCTCGACCACGACGACGGTGCCGCTGCTCACTGGTCCCACACCTTCATGCGCACCCCACGGGCCGGGCCCTCACGGCCGCGGCGTCCCGTCAGTCTGCTGCGCCCCGGCCCGTTCGACGACCTCGCCGACCAGGGCGGCGAACCGGCGGCCGATCGCCGACCAGTCCGAGCGCTCCTCCACCACCGCCCGGGCGGCCGCGAGGCGCTCGGCGTCGGGGCCGTCCACGGCCGCGCGGACCGCCTCCGCGAACCGCTCGACGGGCGCCACGGTCATGAGACGGTCGGTGCCGTCCAGGCCGCGGGCCCCGAGCTCGGTCGACACCACCGGGACGCCGGCGGCCAGGTAGCCCAGCAGCTTCAGGTTCGAGCCGCCCCCCGTGGTCATGGGGTTGAGGGCCACGTCGGCCCCGGCGAGCAGGTCGGCGAGCTGGCTCCGTCCGACCTCGCCGAGGAGCCGCACGTTCGGCGTGCCCCGCCGCGGCTCAAGGTAGAGGCTGTGGCGGCCCGCCAGCAGGAACAGCGTGTCGGGCAGGTCGCCGGCGACCTTCAGCAGCACCCGGCCCGCCTCGATGTTGGGGGCGTGCCCCGACCCCACGAACAGGGCGACGTGGCGGACCTCGGGACCGGCCTCGTAGCGGGTGAGCAGGTCGGCCCGGCGGGCATGGCGCTCGTCGAGCGGCGTGAACGGCACGGCCGAGGTGTCCACGCCGTTGGGCACCACGCTGACGCGGTCGGGGTCGACCGAGAAGTCGGTCGACAGCGCCGTGCGGTCGTCGTCGGTGGTCACCACCACCAGCCGGGCGGCCCGGCACGCCGCGCCCTCGCAGTCGCGCACCCGGTCGAGCAGCCAGCGGCCCCCCTCGTTGGCCGGGAGCATGTCGGCCTTCAGGCGGTGCTCGTGGTTGTGCGAGTCGTAGACCACCGGCAGGTCGGG
>CAIYXG010000407.1 GCA_903930035.1 uncultured Actinomycetes bacterium
ATGGCCAGGCTGATGATTTTCAGCGGGATCTCCGGGATCGGTGGGTGGGATGTCTCGAAGCCGGTGATCGGGGCCAGCCATTCGCCGATGGGGGCGACGTAGACGAAGAACAGACCGCCGAACAGGGCCCCGACGGACAGGATGAGCATGGGCACCGTCATCACCGGCGGGGACTCGTGCGGATGCATCTCCTCGGTCCAGCGCGGGCTGCCGAAGAACGTCATCGCCAGCATGCGGGTCATGTAGAACGCCGTGAGACCGGCGGCGCCCAGTGCACACAGACCGGCGAAGAGGTTGACCCCCAACGCGGCGTCGATGATGCCGTCCTTGGAGAACCAGGAGTCGAACGGCGGCAGGCCGGAGATGCCGAGGAAACCGCAGAAGAAAGCCACCATCGTGATCTTCATGGCGACACGGAGGCCGCCGTAGAGCCGCATGTTCTTCTCATCGTTCGTGCCGTGCATGACCGACCCCGCGCTGAGGAACAGGTCGGCCTTGAACATGCCGTGCATGAGCAGGTGGAAGATCGCGAACACGTAGCCGGCGGGGCCGAGGCCCGCCCCGAGGAACATGTAGCCGATCTGGCTCATGGTCGAGCCGGCGAGGGACTTCTTGATCTCGTCCTGGGCGCAGGCGATCCAGGCGCCCATGATCATCGTGATCACACCGACGGCCAGGACCACCGTGATGGCGGTCGTGGACAGTTCGAAGATCGCGTTGCTGCGGACCACGAGGTACACGCCGGCGGTGACCATGGTGGCGGCGTGGATCAGGGCGGAGACCGGGGTGGGGCCCTCCATCGCATCGAGCAGCCACGCCTGCAGCGGGAACTGGGCGCTCTTGCCGACCGCGGCGAGCAGCAGGGTCAGCCCGATGAGCGTCAGGGCGGTCTCGCTGGCCTCGGGGGCGGCGGCGAAGACCTCCTGGAAGGACACCGTGCCGAAGGTGACGAACATGAGCATCACGGCGAGGCTCAGTCCCACGTCTCCGACGCGGTTCATCACGAACGCCTTCTTCGCCGCCACGGCGGCGGAGTCCTTGTACTGCCAGAAACCGACCAGCAGGAACGAGGCCAGGCCGACGCCCTCCCAGCCGAGGTAGAGCAGCAGGTAGTTGTCGGCCATGACGAGCAGCAGCATGGCCGCAAGGAACAGGTTGAGGTAGGCGAAGAAGAGGCGTCGCTTCGGGTCCTCCGCCATGTACCCGATCGAGTAGATGTGGATCAGCGATCCGACACCGGTGATCAGCATGACGAACGAGATCGACAGAGGGTCGAGGCGGAGCTGGAACTGTGCGTCGAAGGAGCCGGCGAAGGTCCAGTTCCACAACTCCAGGGTGACCGCGCGGTCGTCGACCGGGAGGGACATCATCTGCGCCAGCAGGACGCACGCCAGGATGAACGAGCCGATCGGCAGCGCACACGCGAGCAGGTAGCCCCACCTGTCGCTGCGGCGCCCCAGGATCAGCAGGGTCAGCGCACCGAAGGCGGGCAGGGCGATGATCAGCCACATCAGCGGGAACGAACCCCCCACCTGGGCGGCCGTGACGGTCCCCAGCACGGGCTCGACGTTCTCCGTGGGCACCCCCTCGGAGAAGGGCAGCGCTGCAGCGATGCTCATCAGTGCCTCATCAGGCTCGGGTCGTCGATCGACACGGATCGGCGGGTGCGGAAGATGGCCATGATGATCGCCAGACCGACGACGACCTCGGCGGCGGCGACGAACATCACGAAGAAGGCGATGACCTGTCCGACGAGGTTACCGTGCATGCGTGCGAACGACACGAAGGC
>CAIYXG010000408.1 GCA_903930035.1 uncultured Actinomycetes bacterium
CGACTCCGAGCCCGAGCAGATCGACGCGTTCCTGGCCGCCACCAGCCGCGACACCGTCCGCTCCCGGTCGTGGACCGGCAAGCCCTGCCGCATGCTCCGCAACGACTGGACCGAGGCCTGGGAGCGTGACGACACGCCCGACCCGCTCGGCATGCCGCTGCAGTTCATGGTGACCGGCGAGGCCGTGGCCCGTGGCCACCGCTACTCGGCGCAGGCCAAGGACGTCATGTTCAACCCGGTCGGCCAGATCGTCGGGACCATGAACAAGGTCCGCCGCACCAAGGACGTGATCATGGACATGGTGGAGGAGTACCTCGAGTGCACCTCCCGGCTGGAGCGCCTGAACAACGGCGAGTGACCGTCGCCCCGGCCGGGGCGACCAGTGCCAGGACGACCAACGGCCGCCCGGTCCATCGGACCGGGCGGCCGTTGCTCCTCCCGGGGAGGAGGACCCTGTGCCGGGGGCTAGCGGCGGACCGCAGCCCGGCGGACCTTGGCGGCCCTCTTGACGGCGACCTTGCGGGCCGGCGCCGGTGCCGGCGGCGTGCGGACCTGGACCGTGGTGGCGGCGCTCAGGCCGACCCGGTTCCCGGAGATGATCGTCACCGTGTAGGTGGTGTTCGGGGTCAGGCCACCGACGACCACCGGGGAGCTCGTGCCGCCGGCGATCCCGGGGGCGGCCCAGGTGGTCGGCCGGAAGGCGACCAGGTGGCCGGTGACCGGGGCGCCGCCGTTGCTGGTGTTGCGGAAGCTGACCGAGCAGGCGGTCGGGAAGCAGCCGACGCTCACGTTGGACGGGGCGGCCGGCGGCGTGGCCGGGGCGGCGACCGGGGGCGCCACCGGGGTGGTGGCACCGGCGGCCCGGGCCAGCTGGACCAGGCCGGCGCCCGAGGCGGTGTCCCGGCCGGGGGTGGCGATGTCGCGGGCCGTGCCCTCCAGCATCGACTGGACCTGGGCCGGCGTCCGGGTCGGGTCCTGGCTGCGGAGGACCGCGGCGGCGGCGGCGACCATGGGCGAGGCCATCGAGGTGCCGCTCATGTTGCAGAAGTTGCCGCTCCGGCAGGTGGAGAGGATGTCCAGGCCGGGGGCGGCGACGTCGACGTAGGCACCCCGGCTCGAGAAGCTGGTCACGTTGTCGGCGGCGTCGGTGGCAGCGACGGCGACCACCCGGGGGTGCTCCGCCGGCCACATCGAGGCGTACTGCGTGCCGTGGTTGCCGGCGGCGGCGACGACCACGCTCGGCCCACGCCCGTTGCGGGCGTCGGTCGTGGCGTAGTTGATGGCGGCCGAGATGTCGCCGGGGGTGGTGCCAGGGGCACCGAGCGACATGTTGATCACGTCGGCACCCTGGTCGTGCGCCCAGCGGATGGCCGCCGCGATGTCGGAGCCCCAGCCGGAGCCGGCGGCGTTGAGCACCCGGACCGGCAGGATCTGGGCCTGGGAGGCGACGCCGGCGCCGCCGATGCCGTTGTCCCGGGCGGCGGCGACGATGCCGGCGACGTGGGTGCCGTGGCCGTTGGGGTCGACGTTGCCGGGCGTGCCGTTCTCGGGCTGGCCGGCCAGGAAGGACGTGCCGGGAAGGACCCGGGCCCGGCCGTCGGCCAGGGCGGGGGTCAGGTCACGGTGCGAGCCCATGACGCCGGTGTCGATCACTGCGACGACGGTGCCCCGGCCGTCGGCCGTGGCGGGAAGGCCGGTGGCGGCCGCCATGCGGA
>CAIYXG010000409.1 GCA_903930035.1 uncultured Actinomycetes bacterium
CGGGCGACCTGCGGGCCGACGGGTGGACGGTCGTCCTCCCGGTCGTGCTCGACGACACCCGCATGGAGTTCCGGGACTGGCCCGCCGGCGGCGAGCTGGTGCGGGGACGGTTCCGGGTCCTGGAGCCGGCCACCGGGCCCGTGCGGGAGCCCGACGTGGTGGTCGTGCCGTGCGTCGCGGTCGACGAGCAGGGCAACCGGCTGGGGTTCGGCAAAGGGTTCTACGACCGCGCGCTCGGCCGGGACCCACGACCGCTGGCGGTCGGCGTGGTGTTCGACGAGCAGGTGGTGGGCGACGTCCCCGCCCAGGCGTGGGACGTGCCGCTCGACGTGGTGGTCACCCCCACCCGGGTGGGGCGCCGGCACCGGTGACCGCGCGCGAAAGGACCCCGCCGGTCGGCGGGGTCCCTCCGTCGTTCAGCCGGGCCGGCGGGCCCGGGCGACCGGCTCAGGCCGAGCGGGTCTGCTGCGCCGCACGGGCCAGGGCCCGCTGGCGGCGGATGCGCCGGCGCTCCCGCTCGGAGAGCCCGCCCCAGATGCCGAACTTCTCGCCGTTGGCCAGCGCGTACTCGAGGCAGTCCTCGCGCACGACGCAGCCCTGGCAGACGCTCTTGGCCTCTTTGGTCGATGCTCCCCGCTCCGGGAAGAACAGGTCGGGGTCGACGCCGAGGCAGTTGGCAAACATCTGCCAGCTCTCGCCGCCGTCCGTGTCAGTGGGCTGTTCCATCTGGTTCTCCATGATGTGTCCCTTGATCCCCCAGCCGATCTGCGGACCGCCCTTGGTCGCTGTTCGGCGATGTTGACGGGCGGTCGTACCGGATCCTTCTCCCGGCACCGCGCCAGCGTCGCACCGTTGCGGGCTGGGCGGGGGTCGGGTCGGGCGCCGGCGGAACGCCTCGACGTGTAATTACATCTGTGTGATTGCACATCTTTGCCGGTCTTTGCAGGCCACGCAAGTAGAACTTCGGGTTTCCGGCGGGGTGCGACGGGTCAGCCTCGGCGGCCGCGGATGAGCTCGCGGCGCTGGGCGATGAAGTCGACGAGCACGTAGTCGCCAAGGTTCTGGGGGTTCGTGAAGAACGCCCTCCCCCGGTTGAGCCGGGTCATCTGCTCCACGAAGTGCTGCAGGCTGCGGTCCGGGTCGAGCATGAACGTGTTGATGCGGATGCCGGCCCGGGTGCAGCGGGCGACCTCGAGCAGCGTCGCGTCCACCGTCTCGCGCACCGGCGGGTAGTGGAACTCCGGCTGGCCCCAGGCGTTGATGTGGGCGGTGGGCTCGCCGTCCGTGATCATGATGATCTGCTTGGTGCCCCGCTGGCGCTCGAGCAGGCCCCGGGCCAGCTGGAAGCCGTGCTGCATGTTGGTGCCGTAGACGAAGTCCCAGCTGACCTCGGGCAGGTCCTGGTGGCGCAGCACCTGCGCCGACTCGGAGAACCCCACCAGTCCCAGGTAGTCCCGCGGGTACTGCATGGAGATGAGGGCGTGCAGCGCCATGGCGACCTTCTTGGCCGGCAGGAAGTTGTCACGCATGGGCATGGACAGCGACAGGTCCAGCATGAGCACGGTCGACACCCGCACCTGCTGCTCCGTGCGCTCGACCTCGAAGTCCTCGGGCGTGAGACGGACGGGGACCCCGGCGCCGCGCAGGACCGCGTTGCGGATCGTGCGGTTGATGTCCAGGTTCATGGGGTCGCCCCACTCGTAGGGCTTGGTCTCGTAGGTCCGCTCGTGGCCCACGCCCAGCTGCTCGAGCTCGTGGCCGCCCATCTGGTTGCGGTCCAGGTGGCCGAACAGCTCGGCCAGGGCGTTCTGGCCCAGGCGGCGCAGGCCCTGCGGCGTCAGCTCCAGGCGGCCCTCCCGGTGCTCCACGTACCCGGCCTCCTGGAGCATCCGGAGCGCGTCCGACAACCGGTCCATCCCGGCGGCCGCCTCGTTGCCCATGAGCTCGCGCACCCGGTCCAGGTCGACCTCGGCCAGCGCACCGGGGTCCCGGACGCCCTGCAGCATCCGCTCGAGCTGGTCGAGGTCGCCGAGCTGGCCGAGCACGTCGGAGGCCTGCGCCATGTCGAGCGGGTCCATCCCCTCGAACTGGTAGGACGAGTCCCACCCGGCGCCGGGGAACAGGTCGCGCAGGTTCTGGCCCAGCTGCTCCATCTGCCAGCGCAGGTCCATGTCCTCGAGCAGCTGGTCGCTCAGCGCCTGCAGCTGCGCCCGCTGCTCCGGCGTCATCGAGTTGAGCATCGCCTGGGCGGCCGCCATGCGCTGGGCCATGACCTCGAGCAGCTCGTCGAGCGTCTGGGGGTTCTCGGGGAAGAAGTCGCCGTAGCGCTCCATGAAGCCGTCGAAGTCGGGCTCCTTGCCCGCAGCCCGGTCGGCCAGCATCTGGTTGAGCTCGCCGAGCATGTCCTTCATGCGGGCCATGTCCTCGGGCGACATGTTCTCCATGGCGCCCGACATCTGGTCCACCGCCTGCTGCATCAGCTGCTCGCGGAGGCGGTCGACCAGGCCGTCGAAGCGCTCCTTGGCCTCGGCCGAGGTGAAGTCGTACTGCTCCAGCCCCTTGACCTTGCCCGCCAGGTCCGACGGCAGCATCTCGAGCTCCATGTGCTTCATGGAGGTCGACTGCGAGGTCAGCTCCTCGCGCCGGGCGTCGCCCGACGCCTGGGCGTCGGCCACCTGCTGGTCGAGCGCGGCGCGCTCCAGGTCCACCACGGCGTCGAGCTCGTCGCTGATCTCGCCGAACACGCCGCCCAGGTCGAACCGGTCGAGCAGGTCCTGGCGCCGCTCGCGGAGCTGCTCGAGCATCTCCCGCAGGCCGGCAATGCGGTCGCCGTTGCGGTCCTCGAACCCGTCGCGGAGCAGGCGGCGCAGGGCGTTGTTCAGGTCACCGTGGTAGAGCAGGTCGTCGGTCAGCTGCTCCATGACGTCGAACGCGTCGACGTCGAAGCCCACCTGCGTCCCGTCCCACGGGGAGTACCGGAACCGGGGCCGGGCCATGGTGCAGATCCTGCCGAGCCGCTCGTCAGACCCGGGACCGGTACTGGGCCCGGCCGGCGGCGGCGTCCTTGTTGAGGCGCTTGGACAGGTGCAGGCCCTCGAGCACCAGCTCGACGGCCGAGGCGACCTCGCCCGGGGAGGGGTCGCTCCCGACCAGCTCGGCGACCGGTCCGGCCAGGGTGGGCATCTGGGACAGCAGCTCCACGTAGGCGCTGGCCGGGACGTCCTCGCCGGTCTCGACCGGCTCACGGTCCTCGAACGCCTCGACCACCGCGCTCAGCTGGGCCGGCGTGACCCGCTCCTTGAACACGGCCAGCACGGCCGTGCTGACGACGTGCTCCAGGATCTGGGGCTCCCGGCCCTCCTCGAGCGACTCGATCTCGACCTTGCCGGCCGTCGCGGCGGGCAGCGCCGCCAGGTCCGACACGCGGGGCACGACCTCGGTCTCTCCCGCCAGCAAGGTGCGGCGGGCGGCGTTGGCCACCATGACCTCGTAGTTGGCGACGGACAGGCGCACCGACACGCCGGACCGTTGCGAGATGTGCGGGCTCTGGCGGGCGACGTGGGAGACGGTGGCCACCACGTCGGTCATGAACTCCGGGACCGTCACCGAGGCGGCGGCGTCGGCGAACGGCTCGGCCTCCTGGGTGATGATCTGCATCTCGGTCTCGACGTCGAGCGGGTAGTGCGTGCGCACCTGCGAGCCGAAGCGGTCCTTGAGCGGCGTGATGAGGCGGCCGCGGTTGGTGTAGTCCTCGGGGTTCGCAGTGGCCACCAGCAGGACGTCGAGCGGGAGCCGGACCTTGAAGCCGCGGATCTGGACGTCGCGCTCCTCGAGCACGTTGAGCAGGCCCACCTGGATCCGCTCGGCCAGGTCGGGCAGCTCGTTGACCGCAAAGACGCCACGGTTGGACCGCGGGACCAGGCCGTAGTGCAGCGTGTACTCGTCGGACAGGTAGCGGCCCTCGGCGACCTTGATGGGGTCGACCTCGCCGATCAGGTCGGCGATCGCGGTGTCCGGGGTGGCCAGCTTCTCGCCGTAGCGCTGCGAGCGGTGGACCCAGGCGACGGGCGTGTCGTCGCCGAGCTCGGCCACCATCGCCACCGCGCCGGCCGACACCGGGTGGTAGGGGTCGTCGTTGATCTCGCTGCCCTCGACCACGGGCATCCACTCGTCGAGCAGGTCGACCAGGCTGCGGATCATGCGGGTCTTGGCCTGCCCGCGCTCGCCCAGGACGATGATGTCGTGGCCGGCCAGCAGCGCGTTGGCCATCTGCGGGAAGACCGTGTCCTCGTAGCCGAGCACCTCGGGGAACAGCGGCTCGCCCCGGCGCAGGCGGGCAGCGACGTTGCGACGCACCTCGGCCTTGACCGGCACCGACTCCCAGCCCGAGTCCCGCAGCGCCCCGATGGTGGCAGGGAGGTCGGTCGGCGGCACGGGGACGTCGGTCGGTTCGCTCATGGACGGAGGGTACTCCCGTGCCGCTCGCCCGTCCCCCGCGCTCCCCCGCCCTTTCCGAACTCGTGACGGTGTGGTCCCTGTGCGGACCACACCGTCACGAGTCCGGGGGGAACGGGCGGGTGAGCGTCAGGACCACCCAGCCGTCCTCGACGGTCGCCTGCCGCTCGACCACCAGGTCCGGCGCCACGGCAAGCACCCGGTCGACCTGGTCCTCCAGTACGCCCGAGGCCACGAGCACGCCGCCGGGGGCGACGGCCGCAGCCACCGAGGCGCCGATCTCGTCGAAGACGGGCGCCAGCAGGTTGGCCAGCACGAGGCCGAACCCGTTCCGCGGGTGCTTGACGAGCCTGACAATGCGGAGACGGTCGCCCAGCCCGTTGACCCTGGCGTTGCTGCGGGTGGCCCGGCGCGCCGCCGGGTCGGTGTCGACGGCGAACAGACGGTCCGCCCCCAGGGCGAGGGCCGCCAGACCGAGGACGCCGGTGCCAGCACCTACGTCGAGCACGCGAGCTCCGCCGAGCCGGCCCTCGTCGGCGAGCCGGACGACCTCGGCCAGGCACCCGAGGGTGGTCGGGTGGGTCCCGGCGCCGAAGGCCTGGCCCGACCAGATCTCCAGGTCGGCGTAGCCGGGTGCCAGCCCGCTCCGGGCGACGTCGGCCCGGACACCGAGAGGGCGCACCAGGAGGCGGCCCCCGACCGTGTAGGGCACTGCCCGCTGCGGCGGCGGCTCCGGCAGTGGCTGGACGGTCGCGTGCGGCCACCGCTCCTGCACCTTGTCCACGGCGGCCGCATCCACGTCGGCGACCAGCCACAGGTGGGCGGCCGCGACCGAGCCGGGCTGCGGGCCCGACCCGTCGTAGATCTTCCACCGCTCGACCACGGCCCCGGCACCGAGCTGGAACAGCGTGTCGGCGACCAGCTCGGCCTCCTCGGGGCGGCACTCGACGTCGACCAGGACGCGGTCGGCGCCCGCAGCAGCGTCAGGGCCGTCGAACATCTCGTCACCGTAGGTCGGGGCGCGTACCGTGCGGACCATGTCCCAGCACACCACCGGGGACGGTGCCGACCGCAGCTCGCGCGGGCTCGACGGGCCGTGGTGGGCCGCGCCCGCCGACGAGGCGCGGCGGCGCACGCTGCCCGACCCCGGCGCCCCGATGGACGGCTGGGTGGAGGTGGACGTCCCCGGGCAGTGGGCCGACCAGCCCCAGCTCGAGGGGGTCACCGGCGAGGTGCTGCACCGCGTCGAGTTCGACCTGCCGCCGGTGGCGGACACCGAGCGGACCTGGCTCGTGCTCGACGGGGTGGCCGGGACGGCCGACGTCTGGATGGACGGCGACCTCCTGGGCGACACCGACGCGCCGTACCTGCCGCACACCTTCGAGATCACCGGCGTGCGGGCCGTGCACGAGCGTCGGCTGGTGGCGCTCGACGTGGCCTGCCCGCCGCCGAAGGAGCGGTCGCGCCGCGACCTCCTGGGGTCGCTCCGCGCCGACGGGGGCGGACCGCCCGGCGGCGTGTGGCGGCCGGTCCGCACGGAGCAGACCGGTCCGGTCCGGCTGGGCGACCTGCAGGTCCGGTGCACCCTGGCCTCCCACCAGCGCGGCGAGTTCCGGCTCCGGGCCTCGCTCGACACGCTCCTCCCCCGCACCGTCACCGTCCGCACCACCGTGTCCGGCGCGGGCGCCACCACCGTGGACGAGCGCACCGTGCCCCTCGCCGCCGGGCTCAACCGCCAGGAGTGGGCCGTCCAGGTGGTGGACCCGGCCCGCTGGTGGCCGCACACCCTGGGCGCGCCCACCACGGTCGACGTCCTCGCCGAGGTGCTGCTCGGCGACGACGACCCCGAGCGCGGCGACCGGGCCCTGAGCGACCGGGCCGCACGGCGGACCGGGCTGCGCACCCTGTCGCGGGAGCCGGCCGGGTGGCGGGTCAACGGCGAGCTCCTGTTCCTCCAGGGCGTGGCGCTCCGGGCGACCGACCAGGACCTTGGGCAGCGGCTGCAGCGGCTCGTCGACGCCGGCGCCGACCTGGTGCGGGTGGCCGGCCGGCCGCCCTCGACAGAGCTCTGGGACCTGGCCGACCGGCTCGGACTGCTCGTCTGGGCCGACCTGCCGGTGGTGGGCCACCAGCACCGCAGCACCGTCCCCCGCGCGGTTCGGCAGGCCCGGAGGCTGGTCGCGGCGACCTCGTACCACCCCTCGACCGCCCTGTGGTGCTGCCACGACCGCCGCGTGCTCGGCCGCGACCTGCTGGTGGGCGACCGGGCGCTGGCCGGTGCGGTCCACACCGCCGACCCCGACGTGCCGGTCCTGCTCCGCGCCCCCGGCCCGGTCCGCGCGCTGCCGGCGTCGCGGCGGGGGTGGGGACGGCCTGCGCCGCTGGTGGTCGCGCA
>CAIYXG010000410.1 GCA_903930035.1 uncultured Actinomycetes bacterium
GATCGACCGCGAGGGCGACGGGTGGGAGCCGCACAACGAGCTGCGGCTCCGGGGGGCCATCTCCGACCTGCTCGCCGAGTACCGCGTGGTGCTGGTGGACTGCGCGCCGGCGCTCGGCCCCACCACGCGGGCCGGCCTGGCGTCGGCCGACCGGGTCCTGCTCGTCGTCGAGCTCTCGGCGCTCTCGCTCCGGGGCGCCGAGGCCGTGCTCGAGGAGGTCGAGCACGTCTGGGCCGAGCTCAACCCGGCGCTCGACGTCGGTGGCGTCGTGGTCAACCGTTCGCTGAGCACGTCGCTCGAGGGCGAGCGGCAGGCCCAGGAGCTCGACCGGCTCATGGGCTCCCAGGCCGTCTGGCGGCCGTACATCCCGCAGCGGACGGTCATCAACGAGGCAATGGGCCACCGGGTCCCGATCCACGACATGGGCTACCGGGCCAAGGACGTGGTCGAGGTGTTCGAGTCGCTCTACGACCAGCTCGTCACGACGCTGTCGGGCTAGCGGCGCGCCCCGGCAGCCGGTCGAGCCGCAGCCGGCCGGCCAGCGAGGCCACGACCAGCGCCGTGGCCGCCGTGCCCAGGTAGACCGCCGCCAGCGGCGCGGCGTTCCCGACGTCGCCGAGGCTGACCACCACGCCCGCCAGACCCGTCCCGAGCGCCGTGCCGAGCACGTCCGACAGCTGCAGCGCCGAGGTCGCCGCCCCCTCGTGACCGGGCTCGGCGGCGGCCAGCGTGGTGGTGGAGATCGGGGCGAACGCCGACCCCATCCCGAACCCGATGAGCAGGCTGCCGACGAACCAGACCCCGACCGGCACGGCGTCGAGGAGGCACCCCGCGAGCAGGACCAGCCCGACTGCCAGCACGGCGCCGCCCGTCCGGACCAGCCGTGCCTCGCCCCACCGCCGGTGGACGTGGGCCTGGAACCACGAGCCTGCGGTCCAGGTCAGCGAGGACGACGCCAGCACGAACCCGGCGAACTGGGTGCTGGTGCCCCGCACCGAGGTCAGCGCCAGCGAGATGTAGGCGTCGGCGCCGAAGAACGAGAAGGTCAGCACGCCGCGCAGCAGCACCGCGGCCGGCAGCACCGGGCGGGCCGCCATGGTCCCGGCGGGCGTGAGCACCCGGAACGCGGGCACACCGAGCGCCAGGCCCACGACCACCAGCGGCACCAGCACCCACCACGTCCGTGACGTCAGTCCCGCCAGCAGCGCCGCGGCGCCCACCGCCAGCAGCACGACGTGGTGGACCGGGGTGGTCGGCCGGTCGGGGTCGGCCGCACCGCCGTCCACCCGGCGGATCGACGGCAGCGCCAGCGCGGCGACCACGACCGCCACCGGGACCAGGCCCAGGAAGACCCAGCGCCATCCCACGGCCTGGGCCACGCCGGCGGCCACGAGCGGCGCGACCAGCGACGGGACGACCCACGCCGAGGACGTGATGGCGAAGACCTTGGGCCGCAGCGCCGCCGGGAACCCGCGGCCCACGCACACGTACATGACGGCCGGCACCGCGCCGGCACCCATGCCCTGGAGGAGCCGGCCCAGCACGAGCACGAGCATGGACGGGGCCAGGCCGCCCACCAGGAGGCCCGCCACAAAGACCCCGATCCCGGCGCCGAGCGGGACGACCGGTGCCATCCGGTCGGTCGCCCGACCGCCGACGACGCTCCCCACCAGGTTGCCGATGAAGAAGGCCGAGAACGCCCAGCCGTAGAGCGAGAGCTGGCCCAGGTCGCGCTCGACGAGCGGCATGACCGTGGTGACCGCCATGGACTCGGTCGCCACGACCGTCACCATGCACACCAGCCCGACGAGCAGGAACCGCTCGGACGGGGTGAACCGCCGCACCAGCTGGTCGGCCGCAGGGGCCGCCGCAGGGGTCTCGTCGGGCGCGCTCACCGGTGCAACCTACCGAGACGGTGCAACCTACCGAGACGGCAAGGGGCCGCAGCCGGCGAATAGGACAATTGCGAGAGCGCAGCACGTTCCGAGACCGTACGCGAAGAAGATCACCCGTCGCAACATGTTCACACTCCCATTGCAGATCGACTGGCCCGGTAGACGGCCGCGAGACCACCTGCGGACAACCGGCATTATGAGTATGCCACGGGTGTCGACAAAGTGCGCGGAATTCCATACTCCGGCCGCGGGGAGGGGGCGCGGCGTCGCGGCGGATGGAAAAGCCCGGCGTCATTAGGGCGTCTTGTTGGTGCGGGGTGCGTTCGCGGGCGGAGACGAGCCGCCGGGCACCGTCAGCGTCGGCGGGCGATAGGCGCTCAACTGGGTGTTGATCTGGAGCTCCCGCTGCAGCGCCTGTTCGATCGCATGCTCGGCTAGGGGAAGCTGC
>CAIYXG010000411.1 GCA_903930035.1 uncultured Actinomycetes bacterium
ACCCGCTCGATGGCCACCGACCTGGCCCAGTGGGAGATCCGGGTCAACTGCATCGCCCCGGGGCACATCCAGACGGCCATCAACTCCTACGACATGGGCGCGGTCATCCACCACACCCAGCCGCTCCAGCGGCGCGGCAGCGCGCGCGACGTCGCCAACGCGTTCCTGTACTTCGCGAGCGACCGGTCGGCGCAGGTGACCGGGACGGTGCTGCCCGTCGACGGCGGCACGGTCGCCGGCCAACCGCCCCACGTGATGCGCGACATCCTCAAGGGGGCGGCGCGTGGCTGACCTGGTGGTCCGGGGCGGGACGGTCGTCGACGGCACCGGCGATCCCGGGTACGTCGCCGACGTCGCGATCACCGACGGCGTGATCGAGGCCATCGGCGGCGGCTTCACCGGCGCCACCGAGCTCGACGCCACCGGCTGTGTGGTCGCCCCGGGGTTCATCGACGTCCACACGCACTACGACGCCCAGGTGTTCTGGGACCCGATGCTGCGCCCCACGTCCTCGCACGGGGTGACGACCGTGGTGGCCGGCAACTGCGGGTTCACGATCGCCCCCACGCGGCCCGAGCACCACGCCGTGA
This sequence comes from uncultured Actinomycetes bacterium, assembly GCA_903930035.1. Classification (GTDB taxonomy): domain Bacteria; phylum Actinomycetota; class Acidimicrobiia; order Acidimicrobiales; family Microtrichaceae; genus CAJANQ01. The sequence goes on from CAIYXG010000411.1 coordinate 591, forward strand.
TCGTCGCGACGTTGGAGAACGTCGAGGACATGGACGGCGCCACGCTCACCGAGGGGATCGTCTGGGACTTCGAGACGTTCGCCGAGTACCGCGACCTGGTGCGGAGTCGGGGCACCGGCCTGAACTTCATCTCCTACTTCGGCCACTCGTCGCTGCGGCTCTACGTGATGGGCGACGACGCCTACGAGCGGGCCGCCACCCCCGACGAGGTGGCGCGCATGGCCGCCCTGGTGGTCGAGGGGATCGAGGGGGGTGCCGCCGGGTTCTCCACGTCGTTCGCCTACACCCACCGGGGGATGGACGGGAAGCCCGTGCCCAGCCGCTTCGCCGACCGGGCCGAGGTGACCGCCCTGTTCGACGCCGCCGGCTCCGCGGGGAAGGGCGTGATCCTGGCCACCGCCGGGGAGCAGTGCTCCTACGCCGACATGTACGAGCACCAGGCCCGCACCGGCCGGCCGTTCACCTATCCGCTGTTCGCCCTGGCCGACGACCGGCACGCACCGCAGTTGGCCCTGCAGGACGCCGCCGCCGAGCGGGATCAGCAGGTGTGGCCCCAGGTCACCCCCCGGCCGCTGACCATGCAGTTCACGTTGGAGAGCCCGTTCAGCCTCAACGTCAGCCCGGTGTTCGGGGCGCTGATGGACGGCGACCGGGCCGCCCGGGCGGCCGCCTACGCGGATCCGGCGTGGCGGCAGCGGGCGGCCGCCGACCTCGCCGACCAGCCGATGCGGCCGCGCTGGGAGACCTGCGAGGTCAGCGAGTCACCCGGCCACCCGGAGCTCGAGGGTCGCCGGGTCGACGACCTCGCCCGTGAGCGGGGCTGCGGTCCCCTCGACGTCATCTGCGAGATCGCCCTGGCCGACGACCTCGCCACCCGGTTCCGCATCTACATCGCCAACGACGAGCCCGAGCGGGTGGGCCACCTGCTCACGCACCGCCGGTCGTTCCTGGGGCTCTCCGACGCCGGGGCGCACGTGGGGCAGCTCTGCGACGCGCCGGTCGCCACCGACCTGCTGGGTCGTTGGGTGCGCGAGCGGCAGACGCTGACGGTCGAGCACGCGGTGCGCAAGCTGGCCGGCGAGCCCGCCGACGTGTTCGGGTTCGTCCGGCGGGGCTACCTGCGTCCGGGGTACTGGGCCGACGTGTGCGTGTTCGACCCGGCCACCGTGGCCGTGGGCCCGATCCGGCGCGTCGCCGACTTCCCGGCCGGGGGCGAGCGACTGACCGCCGAGGAGCCGGTGGGGGTGCGTCACGTGCTGGTGAACGGGGTGCCGATCCGCCGCGACGGCGTGCAGCTTCCCGCTGCCCGACCCGGCGTCTGGCCGGAGATCGCGTGACGACCATCGCCGACCCGGTCGTGGCGGCACCGGTCGACGCCGATGCCTTCCGCGCCGAGCTGCGCGCCTGGCTGACCGAGCACCCGCCGCCGACGGTCGCCGTCGCCGGCACCCCCGACGAAGCCGAGGCCCTGCGCGACTGGCAGCGGACGCTGCACGCCGGTCGCTGGATGGGCATCCACTGGCCGGTGGAGTACGGCGGGCGGGGCGCCTCGATGACGCAGGTCGCGATCTACCACCAGGAGCTCGCCCGGGTGGGGGCCCCGGCGGTCCTCGGGCGCGCCGGGGTCAGCCTGGTCGGCCCGACCCTGATGAGCCACGGCACCGAGTCGCAGCGGGAGCGCTGGATGCACCGCATCCTCGGCGCCGACGACATCTGGTGCCAGCTGTTCAGCGAGCCCGACGCCGGGTCCGACCTGGCGGCGCTCGCCACCCGTGCCGAGCGGCGCGGCGACGCCTGGGTGGTCACCGGCCAGAAGGTGTGGTCGTCGTACGCCACCTGGGCCACGTGGGGCATCTGCCTGGCCCGCACCGACCCGGACGCTCCCGCCCACCGGGGCATCTCGATGCTGGCGGTGCGCATGGACGCCCCGGGCGTGGAGGTGCGGCCGCTGCGCCAGATCACCGGAGAGCACGAGTTCAACGAGGTGTTCCTCGACGGGGTGGAGGTGCCGGTCACCGACGTCATCGGCCCCGAGCACGGCGGCTGGCAGGTCGCCAACACCACCCTGGCCAACGAGCGGGGTGCCACCTTCGTGTGGAAGGAGCAGCAGGCCTACTCGGTGGCGATGCAGCGTCTGCTCGCCGTCTGCACCGACCGGGGCCTGACCGCCGACCCGGTCGTCCGGGCGCGCCTCGCCGCCGCCTGGACCGACGTCG
>CAIYXG010000412.1 GCA_903930035.1 uncultured Actinomycetes bacterium
GCAGGTCGGCGCCGTCTGCCGGTTCGAGGGGCGACCGCTCCGCGACCCGTCGGGCGCCCTCCGGCTGGACGAGCTCCGCCGACACGTCGCGTCACGGCTGCACCTGCTGCCGCGGTTCCGCCAGCGCCTCGTGCGGCTGCCCCTGGACGCAGCGCGGCCGGTGTGGGTGGACGACGCACGCTTCGACCTGTCGGCGCACCTGCGCGACGCCGCGCTGGTCCCGCCCGGCGGCCGTGCTGCGCTGCGGCGGTTCGTGGCCGACCTGCTCGAGCACCCGCTCGACGAGGCCCGCCCGATGTGGGAGCTCTGGCTCGTCGACGGTCTCGAGCACGGCGACGTGGCGGTCGTCCTGCGGGCCAGCCACGTCCTGACCGGCGGCCTGTCGCTGCTCCGCGCCGCGACCGCGCTGCTCGACGTGGCGCCGCCGCACGGGCCCCCGCCCGGGCCCCGGCCGTGGACGCCCCGGCCGGAACCGGGGCGGGGCGCACTGCTCGTGGACGGGGTGGCAGGACGCCGGCGGCGGCAGGTGCGGATGGTCGCCGAGGTCCTGCGCAGGCCGCCCGGCCCCGGCCAGCTCCTGTCGGTGGCCAGGCAGGTGCCCGCCGTCGCCACCGCAGCACGGCGTGCGCGTACTGCGCTGACCGTGACGGGCCGGGTCGGGACCCGGCGTGACGTGGTGTGGTGCACGCTCCCGCTCGACCCGCTGGCACGCGCCGCCCGTGCCCGAGGCGCCACGGTCAACGACGTCGTGCTCGCACTGGTCGCCGACGCACTCCGTCGCCATCTGGGTCCGCACGTGCCCCCGCCGGGACGGCCGGCGCGTGTGCTGGTGCCGGTCGGCGGGGACTCGTCCGGCGGCAACTCCTTCTCCTTCGTGGTGGTCAAGGTCCCCCTCACCCAGGACGACCCGCTCGCCCTCCTGGACGTGGTGCAGGCCACGACGACGGCCAGGAAGTCGTCGGGGCAGGCCGGCGCGCTGCGCCCGTTGTTCTCGGTCGTCGACCTGGTGCCCGTTGCGCTGCTGCGCCGGGTCGCGCCAGAGGTGCTCGCCCGGCAGCCGTTCGTCGACCTGGCCGTGACCGACCTGCCGGGGTCGCCGGTCCCGCTCTACCTGCGCGGGTCGCGGCTGCTCGACCTGGCCCCGGTGGTGACGGGGGTCGGCAACATCGCCTGCATCGTCGGGGTGCTGTCCTACTGCGGCCGGCTGGGCGTGGGGCTGACGGTGGACCCCGACGTGGTCACCGACCCGGAGGGCCTCCTGGCGGCGGTCGAGGAGTCGGCGGCGCGGTCCACGGCCGCGGCGGACTAGGTGGCGTCCGGCGGGAACGGGCAGTGGCGGCAGCCGCTCCCGCAGCACTCGCCCCGGTCCCGGAGCGCCGGGCCCGTCATCACCAGGAGGCCGGTGTCGGGGTCGAAGTAGTAGTCCTCGCCCCGGGACACCGCCTGGTCGTGACGCTCCTGCGCGCTGTCCGCCATGGCGGCACGCGACCACAGGCTCCTGCCGGCGGCAAGCCGGGCACGCCAGGTCCGGACCGTCAGCCGTCGGTCTCCTGCGAGTAGCTGTTGCCCAGGTCGTCCTGCAGCACCATGGCAGCCTGCGACGTCGTGTCCACCCTGAGCGGCTGGTCGAGCACACGGGCGGCGTACGTCCAGCCCTCCGGGAGCTGCAGCCGGGAGCCCAGGCCGGCCAGCCCCGACTCGACGAGCGACCGGTCCTTCTGCTGGCTCCAGGTCTGCATCACGTACGTGGTGCCGTCCGGTGCAGCGAGCTCGTAGACGGTCTGGCCCTCGTCGAAGGTGAACGCGGCCTTCCGGTCCACCGTGTTCGGGCGGTACGGCACCATTGCGTCGGCCAGCGAGCGGATCTCCACCTCCCCGGAGGCCTCGTCCTGTTCCACAAGATTCACGTAGGCTTCCATCCCCATGGCCGTGACCGTGCTGAGCTGCCCTGCAGGCCCACGCAGGGTCACGGACACCCGC
>CAIYXG010000413.1 GCA_903930035.1 uncultured Actinomycetes bacterium
CGCCGTGACGGTGGCCGGGAACACGTTCGTCCCCGCGGCCAGCGGGCGGAACGCCGGGTAGGTGTAGGTCACCGAGCCCGTCGCGGTGGTCTGGTCCACCGTGCCGTCGCCGTCGAAGTCCCACTGGTAGCCCGCCACGCTGCCGTCACCGTCGGTCGCCGAGGCCGTGAAGGTCACCGGGACCAGGCCCTGGGCCGGGTTGGGCGCCGCAGCGGCGGCCGTGACCACGGGCGCCCGGTTCACGCGGACCACCCAGTTGAGCGAGCCCGTGCGGCCGCCGGCGTCGAAGACGGTCAGGTTGATCGTGTAGGTCCCGTAGACCGCCGGGAGCGCGCACGTCAGGTCGAAGACCTGCGCCACGGGCGGGCCGATCTTGCCGGTGGTGCAGCCGTTGCCGACGGTCCCGGACGGACCGGTGGTCGTCCAGCTGTAGGCGCTGACCGGCGACTGCGTGAACCCGGGGCCGCCGTCAGGGTCGAACGAGGCGTTGCCGTTGAGCGAGACCGTGAACGCCGGCGGGGTGGCGGCGGTCGAGGTGAAGACCGTGGGGTTGGGGGCGCCGGCCGGGTCGGTCGCCGAGATCACCGGGATCGGGCTGGCGTCGACCACGTTGTACTTGACGGCATTGTTCACCGTGATGGTTGCCCCGTCGGAGTCGGTCGCCGTCAGCACCGCCGTCAGGTCGTTGGCGGCGGTCGGCAGCGTCACCACGGGGCACCAGGTCGAGCCGTTGGCCGTGCCGGTGCCCACCGTCGTGCAGTTGGGCTTGCCCGCCCCGTTGGCCTCCAGCGCGGCGGTGCCCGAGACCGAGGTGACCGGGTTGCCGGACTGGTCCAGGAAGGTCACCGGGTTGTTGGCCGCGTCGCGGAACGACAGCGAGAAGCTCGTCACGGTGGCGCCGAACCACAGGTCGTCCAGGGTGGAGACGCGGATCGTCGTGGGGACGTTCCGCTGGATGGAGGCGTTGACGCCCGAGGCCGTGGGCGAGTCCACCTTGAGCAGGCGGGGGGCGCGGTTGGCGGTCACGCGGAAGCCGGCGCCCGAGCTGGACCAGGCGTTGTCGGCGTCCTTGACCGCCAAGAAGATCTGCGTGCCCTCGAACGAGGAGTAGCCGATGTTGAACGTGCCGGCGCCCGACGGGAACGTGGGGCTCGGCCCGGTGGCCTGCGCCCCGTTGTTGAACGTCAGGATGCCGGTGCCGGGCGAGGCCAGCGCGTAGGTCGGCGTGAACCACCGGTACTCGGTGATGGCCGGGGAGCTCTGGGCGTCAGGGTCGGTCGACGACGAGGCGTCCACCGCCGGCAGCGTGCACACCGCAGTGTCGACGCCGCTGGGGGTGCAGGAGTTCAGGCGCCACACCGGCAGGTTCTGAAAGGTGAGCCCGGTCGAGCCGGCGGGCGAGATCCCGGCGACGGGCCGCCGGTTGAAGCGGACCAGCTTGGTCAGTGACGCCGTGCCGTTCTCGTCGTCGACGACCGTCAGCTTCACGTTCCACTGACCGTTCAGCCCCGTGGTGGTGCCCGGCCGGACCGAGTCGAAGCGGTGGAGCTGGGCGACGGGCGTGGAGTTGGACGTGGGGCTCGTGCCGTCGTCCCACTCCCAGTAGTAGGTCTTGATGGCACCGCCGCCACCGGGCGCGGCCGACGGGGTGAAGGTGAAGCCGCCCTCGTTGCCGTTCACGTTCTGCACCGTGGAGAACGGCGGGCAGGTCAGGCCCGTCACCTGGGGGCACACCGTGAAGTCGGAGACCGTGGGCGGCGTGTTGACCTTGACGATGACCTCGGTCCCGGTCTTGCCGCCGTCGTTGTCGAGCACCTCGAGCGCCACCCGGAACGTGCCGTACTCGGTGAAGGGGTAGTAGAAGCCGCCGCAGCTGGTGACGTTGGGGTCGTCCAGCTCGGGGACGCCCGAGAAGATCTGGCAGGTGACGCCGTTGGTGTTGTAGTCGGTGAACTCGGCGATCTGGACCTGCGGCCCGCTGGCCGGGACCTTGAACACCCGCCAGTACCGGGCCAGCACGCTGCCGTCAGGGTCGGACGAGCCGCGGGCGTTGAACTGGAACCGGGCCGGCTGGGTGACCGGGTTGGGGGTGGCCCACGAGGTGAGCGCACCGTTGTTCACGGGCGGCAGCGCCGTCTTGGCGTTGTTGACCGTGATGGTGGGGGCGGGCGGCTTGTTCCGGACGAACAGCGGCTGGGTGAACTCGGTGAAGGCGCCGTCGTTGTCCACCACCCGCAGCTTGGCGTTGACGACGTAGTCCTTCTCGGGCTCCACGAACTGGACGACCGGGTTGGCGATGTTGAGCGTGGGCGAGCCCAGCAGCGGGGCGTTGGCGCCGCCGACCTTGGTGAACGTCCAGGCGTAGGAGACGATCGAGCCGTCCTCGTCCCGGGTGGGGTTGACCGGGTCCGTCGAGGTCGTGGTGCCGAACTGGATCGAGGTCCGGCGCAGGGGCTGGCGCAGGCCGGTCGGCGTGGTCGGCGAGCTGGTGCAGCAGACGGTGGGCGTGGCGGTGGCCTGGGTCAGGCGCGGCGCCCGGTTGATCTTGAGGTCGGTCCACCACCGCTGCGGGCTGGCGGCGGCCGGGTTGTCGATGCACGACGAGCTGAACGGCGACTGCGACGCGCACGTGTTGGTGGCGTTGTTGTCGTCGGTGACGACCAGCTTCACCCGGTAGGAGCCGTAGGGGACCCGGTTGGCCTGGGCGGGGCCGAAGGTGATGGTGGGCGTCGTGCCGCCGTCCAGGACGCACGGCGGCGCCACCGAGCTGGTGCAGGCCTGGGTCGGCGGCGAGGTGGTGCTGGCGGTCCAGAACTCCCACTTGTAGGTCTTGA
>CAIYXG010000414.1 GCA_903930035.1 uncultured Actinomycetes bacterium
CGCCGCTGCGGCGGCCAGGAGGAACCCGGTCATGCCCTGGCCTCCTCGTTGGCGGCCAGCACCTGTCGCAGGTCGATCCCTCGCCGTGCCATCCGGGCGCCGAGCCGCACGGGGAGGAGACCGGTCCACCGGAGGGGTGCGTCGGGCCCCGGCCGGGAGAACACCTCGGTCGTCGTGAACTGGACGGCGCCGGGTCCCCCGGCGAGGTCCTCGACGGCGACGATCTCGGTGACCCGCGGGCCCGCCGGCCCCCGCTCGCTGTGGACCACGAGGTCGATGCTCTCGGTCACGAGCGAGTTCAGCGCAGCGAGCGGGAGCGACTGCGCCGCCTCCGACAGCTGCGTGATGAACCGCAGACGCGTCAGGGCCTGACGGGCGGACCCGGCGTGGACGGTCGTGTAGCCGGTGACCCCGCTCGAGAGCGTCAGCAGGAGGGGCAGCGCCTCGCGGTCCCGGACCTCGCCCACGACGGCGACGTCCGGTGCCATGCGGAGAAAGCCGGCCACGAGCCGTCGGAGGTCCACCTCTGGCCGGTCGACGCGCGCCGGCCGCGTCTGCATGGAGGCGACGTCGGCGAGTGGCACGTCGGCCTCGAAGACCTCCTCGGCGACCACGACCCGGAGGCTGGGGTCGAGCTCGGCCGCGCAGCACGACATGAGGGTGGTCTTGCCGGCACCGGGCGAGCCGGCGACGACGACGGACGCCCGGGCGCGGACAGCGGCGGACAGGAACGTTGCGGCGCCGCTGCTGAGCGTGCCCCGGGCGACCAGCTCCTCGAGCCGCCGGTAGGCCACCCCTGTGAACTTCCGGATGTTCACCATCAGGTGGCCGCCGCGGCTCAGGTCGCCGTGGACGATGTGCAGACGTGAGCCGTCGTCGAGCTGCGCGTCCTGGAGCCCCGTCGTGGGGTCGAGCGTCCGGTGCGAGCTGCTCGAGTCGTCGAGCAGCCGGGTGAGGGTCCGGACCACGTGGGCGTCGTCGTGGAAGGCCTCGTGGTGGACCCGGCCTCCGCCCGAGTGCCGCCGGACGAAGACGGCGTCCGGCGCGTTCACCATGATCTCCCACACGTCGGGGTCGGCGAGCGGCTCCGTCAGCGGTCCGTACTCCGCCAGGTTCTGGTAGGCCCGGCGTGCCACCGACTCGGGGTCCGAGAGCGGCCGGGTGCGGCGCCCGCGGCGGTAGGCCTCGTCCCAGTCCGCCACCTCCAGGGCGACGAGCTCCCGGAGCCGCCGCCGGCCGGCCTCGCTGGCGACGTCGACCGCCTCGTCGTTGCAGCGCTGCTGGACCGAGCGCTCGACCTCCTCGAGCGGGGTCGCCGTCATGCCGCCTCACCCCCGAAGGTGCCCCCGGACCGGTCCGACGGGTCGAGCCGGGTCCCGAGCTCGCCCGGCAGGATGCGGGTGCCCGGCTCCTGCGGGACGAGCGGCTCCCGACGGCGGAGCGCGTCCGACACGGCCGCGCCGACCGGCTGCACCAGTGGGCGGGGGAGCGGCGCGGGCCGGCGGTGCGCCTGCTCCAGCGGCCGTACGTGCGGCACCACGACGAACGGGCCGCCGACCGCCCGCCGCAGCTCCACGTCGGCCTGGCGCGCCCTGCCGCCCCGCACGCGGTTCAGGACGACCAGCAGCCGGTCGTGCGCCACGCCGTGGTCCTGGAGGTCGGCGCGGACTGCGGCCAGCCCGTGCAGGCCGGCCAGGTCGGGGCGGGCGACGACGAGGACGAGGTCGGCCCGGTCGACCGACCAGCGGGCCAGCGCGTGCCGCTCCTCGACCTCGACCGACCCGGTCGCCGCCATGCCGTCCACGTCCGGGTCGTGGTCCACGACCACGGACCCGTAGGCGTGGGTGACGCCGTCGAGCGCCGCGCACAGGGCGAGCGGGCGCTGCCCGGCCCAGTCGCGCGTCCTGCGCAGCCCGAGGAGCAGGTCGTAGCCCCGGTCGGGCACCGGGTGCAGGAACGAGCGGACGACCTCGGGGTCAGGTGCGTCGTTGCGGTGCGCGTCGACGAGGTCGGCGAGGTTCGGCACGACGTCGCCCGGTGCATGGAGCACGGTCTGCGTGGAGCGCCGGGACCCGTCGACGAGTGCGGTCTGGACCCGCCTCCCGGAGGCCGAGCCGAGCGACTGGGCGACTGCCGCGGCCACCGTCGAGGCGCCCGCGCCGCCGGTGCCGGTGACCGCGACCACGGTCGACCGGCTCGTCCGACGGCCCAGGCCGGTGGCGCGGGCGGGCCGTCGGGCCGCGGCGTCGACCCGACGCCCGCGCCGGGCCAGCAGCTCGGCCACGACGGCCGGGTCCGCGGCGGGGACGACGACCTCGGCGCACCCGAGCGCCTCCCAGTCCCTGCGGTGGCGACCGTCGTCCACCACGACCACGCTGCTCCCGGCGGCGACGACATCGGCGACCAGGTCACGTTCCAGCGCCGTCACCCCTGCGTCGACGAGGACGAGCGACAGCGGGCGGCCGGTGCCGAGCAGCGCCCGGAGCTCGTCGCCAGCGAGGCAGGCGAGCACGTCGGCCGGCAGGTCGCCGGTCGTCGCCCACCGGGAGAGGTCCCGCACCCACCGTCGTCGCGGCGGGGCCAGGGTGGCGACGACGTACCGGGCCGTCACCGGGCACCACCGCGGGCGGGGTCCGAAGGGACCGTGAGCGTGAGCGTGGACCGGACCGACGCGTCCACGAGGCCGGCCGCCGCCGCGGGCGTTGCCACACGGAGCCGCACCTGCCGTGTCGTGGGGCTGCCGAGCGACTCGTCGGCGGGGGCGACGGCGACGACCTCGGCGTCGGGCGCGACCGTGACCGTGCCCACCGCGTCGGGGTCCGTCGACAGCACGGTCACGACGGCACCCGGCCGCAGTGCGCCCCCGGGTGTGCGTGCCGTCTCGACGTCGAGCGGGACGACGACGCCGGCCCGGGCCTCTGCGCCCCGCCGGGCCAGGTCGGTGGGCCGGAGCAGGTCGAGCCGGCGCAGCCCGACCGTGGTCGTGCGACCCACCAGCCGGTCGGCCCGCTCGGCCGGGACGGCCGTCGTGCCCTGCGGCAGCTCGCCGCCGACGCTGCCGAGGTCCCGGGCGGTCAGCCGGTGGCCGGCCGGGAGGTCGGACCGGACGACGAGGTACCTGGTGCTGGGGGCACGGTCGGCGGCCGCGTGGGCCGACAGCACGCCGGCCCCCGCCGCAAGGACGAGTGCGGCGCCCACGGTGGCCCGGAGGCTGGGGAGGTGGCGGACGGACGACGGGAGGGGAACCTGCCGTCGTGCTCGGGGAGCCTGCGATGTCATGGACCAAAGTGAACAGAACAACATGAAACAGCGCAATAGGTACGACGGCACATTCGGGTTCTGGGGCCGGGGACCCGTCCCCGTTGCCGCCGGGGCCTGGACCCCTCACCCCGAAACGTCACGAGATGACGCGACCCGGCCCGTACGCCGGTACGGTGGTCCCCGTGAGCACTGGGGACAGCAGCAACGAGATCGTCTGGATGAACTCCGCCGAGGCGTCGAAGCGCCTGGGCGTCACGGTGCGGACGCTCTACCGGTTCATCGACGACGGCGAGCTTCCCGCCTACCGGTTCGGCCGGGTCATCCGGCTGAAGCAGGACGAGGTCGACTCGTTCATCGAGGCGTGCCGGATCGAGCCGGGCACGCTGGACTCGGCGCCGCCCCGTCCGGGCGAGCGCGTCGACGAGCTCGCCGACTGACGCTCGACTAGCCGGCCACCGAGGCCACGGCGCCGACCTCGACGTAGGCCGTGCCGTTCGGCGTGCGCAGCGTCAGCAGCTCCCCGACCGACTCCACCTCGCCCACCAGCGTGTGCGCGCCCACCACGCCCACGCGGACGTTGCGGCCCGTGCCCACCAGGTCGGTCAGCGCCTCGACCAGCGTCCAGTCGCCCCGGGGTGCCATCCGGCCCACCGGCCCGGTCGTGCGCACCGTCACCACGTGCGCCAGCGGCAGCACCAGCTGGGCCGGGCCCGTCGTGAGCTCGACCGCGTCGGCGCCGGTCGTGCCGACCTGCCCGCGGTGCTCGGCGCCGTCGGCCGTCCCGACCACCACGACCGCACCGGTGGCGGCCACGAGCACGTCGACCAGCGACCGCTCGCCGGCACGGCGCTCGGCGGTCCAGCGGGACTGGCGCCGCGCCTGTGCCGCCGCGTCGACCCGGGCGGCCGACAGCTCCTCGTCCAGCGAGACCCCGTCGTGGCCGCCCTTCGGCCGGTTCCGCTTCATCGGTACACTCTGCTCCGTCATGGACCAGTCCGCCACGGGGGAGCCTTCGCCCGACCCGGCACCCGCAGCGCCCGTCGCCACCGTGGACGGCCCGCGCACGCTCGTCCGGGTCCCCGGCAACCATCTCATGGCCGACCTCCTGGGCCCGCGTGACGAGGTGCTGGACCAGATCGAGACCGCCTTCCCCGGCACCACCATCTCGGTGCGGGGCAACGAGGTCACCGCCGTCGGGGCCGACGCCCCGCGGGTGGGCCGGCTGTTCGAGGAGCTCGTGCTCCTGCTCGAGAAGGGCCACCGCCTGGGCGAGCCCGAGGTCCGCCGCACGATCGGCATGATCAAGGCCGACGAGCGCCCCTCCGAGGTGCTCACTGCCGAGGTCCTCCGCACCGGCCGTGGCGGCGTGGTGCGGCCCAAGACGTCGGGCCAGAAGCGCTACCTCGACGCCATCGACCGGCACACCATCACGTTCGGCATCGGCCCCGCCGGCACCGGCAAGTCCTGGCTGGCCGTGGCCATGGCCGTGCGCGCGCTCCAGCGCAAGGAGGTCGAGCGGATCGTGCTGACCCGCCCGGCGGTCGAGGCGGGGGAGCGGCTGGGCTTCCTGCCCGGCGACCTCATGGCCAAGGTCGACCCCTACCTGCGCCCCCTGTACGACGCGCTCAACGACATGGTCGGCTCCGAGGGCTCGCAGCGGCTCCTCGAGCGCGGCGTGGTCGAGGTGGCGCCGCTCGCCTTCATGCGCGGCCGCACGCTCAACAGCGCGTTCATCATCCTGGACGAGGCGCAGAACACCACGCCCGAGCAGATGAAGATGTTCCTGACCCGGATCGGCTTCGGCTCGCGGGTCGTCATCACCGGCGATGCGACCCAGATCGATCTACCCAAGGGGCAGGCGAGCGGCCTGATCGAAGCGCGACGCATACTCTCGGAGGTGCGAGGAATCGCCTTCACCGCGTTCGACAGCAGCGACGTCGTCCGTCATCCGCTGGTGGCGAGAATCGTAGACGCCTATGAGCGCCACAAGCCGCGCGAGCACTGAGCCCCCGTCACTCTGGCTCGACATCCAGC
>CAIYXG010000415.1 GCA_903930035.1 uncultured Actinomycetes bacterium
CGCGAGGCGGCGAAGCGCCACCCCAACCTGACGGTCGTCGACTGGAACGCTGCGTCGACCGCGCCCGGACTGACGTCGTCCGACGTACTGCACCTGAAGCCGCCCGGCGCCGCCGCGATGACCGACACGCTGTTGACCGCGATCTCGCAGGCCGAGTCCACGACCACGACGACGACCACCACGACGACGACCACCACCACGACGACCACCACGACGACGGTCGTCACGCCGGCGTCGGCGGCGCCGGCGGCCGGGACGTCGACCGGCGGCGACGAGCCGGAGGGCGGTGACATCCCGATCTCGAAGGACAGCGGCCTGCCCCAGGGGACGGGCGAGCTCGGCGGCGGACCCTACGTGGCCGTCGGTGCCGGCCTGTTCGTGCTCGGCCTGCTCGGCTACACGGTGGTCTCGCGCCTCCGAGCGGCGTCGCGGCGTCGGGCGGCCGAGCGCCCGGTGCCCGACCTGGACGACCCCGGCCCGGCCGACCCCGAGCCGGCGGACCCCGTCCCGGCTCCTGCCCCCGCTCCCGCCCCGGACCCTGTGCCGGAGCCGGAGCTGAGCAGGGCCGAGCAGCGGGCTGCCCGCATCGCCGCCGCCCGGGCCGAGCACGACGCGTCGCCCGAGCAACCTCTCAGTTAGCAACTCATCAAACTTGAGTCGCTCATTGACAAGTTTGGACCCCCACCGGTAGGCTGACGGCAGTCCGGAACCCCTGGACCTCGCAGCACATTGACCGGCAGGCCCCCGTCGGACGGGGGCGGGCCGGACCGAAAGGCCCCCACATGTCCCTCGACCCCAACACCTGGACCCTCAAGACGCAGGAGGCGGTCAACGCCGCGATGCGGCTGGCCACCGAGCGCTCCAACCCCGAGGTCACGCCCGACCACGTGTTCGCCGCCCTGCTCCGCCAGGACGACGGCGTCGTCCTGCCCGTGGTCCGCAAGCTGGGCCTGGTCCCCCTCAACCTGCGCGACAAGGCCGACGAGTTCGTGGGCCAGCTCCCGGTGTCCTACGGCTCCGACACCCGTCCGGGCCGCCTCTTCCTCCAGCTGTTCGAGACGGCCGACGCCGAGCGCAAGGAGCTGGCCGACGAGTACCTGTCGACCGAGCACCTGCTGCTGGCGCTCGTCGCCGCCGACCAGAAGCGCCAGCTGGGCGACCGCCGCCTGCCCGACGTCGACCGGGAGAAGGTCCTGGCCGCGCTGGCCGAGGTGCGCGGCTCGCAGCGGGTGACCTCGCAGAACCCCGAGGAGACCTACCAGGCCCTGGAGAAGTACGGCCGCGACCTGACCGACGCGGCCCGCGCCGGCAAGCTCGACCCGGTCATCGGCCGCGACGACGAGATCCGCCGGGTCATCCAGGTGCTCAGCCGCCGCACCAAGAACCACCCGGTGCTCATCGGCGAGCCGGGCGTCGGCAAGACCGCCGTCGTCGAGGGGCTGGCCCAGCGCATCGTGGAGGGCGACGTCCCCGACTCGCTCCGTGACAAGCGCGTCGTGGCGCTCGACCTGTCCTCGATGCTGGCGGGCGCCAAGTTCCGCGGCGAGTTCGAGGAGCGCCTCAAGGCGGTCCTCGAGGAGATCACGGCGTCGAACGGCGAGGTCATCACCTTCATCGACGAGATGCACACCGTCGTCGGCGCCGGTGCCACCGGCGAGGGCGCCATGGACGCCGGCAACATGCTCA
>CAIYXG010000416.1 GCA_903930035.1 uncultured Actinomycetes bacterium
GCCCAGGATCGACCCGCCGGTGCGCGAGCTGGTGGGGTCCACCGCCAGCACCGCCACCCGGTGGCCGGCCTCCACCAGGTTGAGGCCCAGCTGATCGATGAACGTGCTCTTGCCCACGCCCGGCACGCCGGTGATGCCGACGCGCAGCGACCCGCCGGAGTGCGGCAGCAGCCGGGCCAGCACGGCCTGGGCGTCGACACGCCGCGCCGGGGACGACGACTCCAGGAGCGTGATGGTCCGCGCCAGCACCGCCGGGTCGCCCGCAAGGACGCCCTCGACGTGCTGGTCGACCGTCAGCGTGGGCACGTGGTCACCCTACCGGGGCACCCCTCGGGCACCCCGGGAGCGTTACGGCAGCTGGTAGCCGAGCTGCTCGGCCAGCCGGTCGAGCAGGTCCGACGCGGCCTCGTGGATCACGGTGCCCGGGGGGAACACCGCGACCGCACCTGCGGCGTCGAGCTCGTCGTAGTCCTGCGGCGGGATCACGCCGCCCACCACGACCATGATGTCGGGCCGGCCGTACTCGGCGAGGGCCGCCTTGAGCTCGGGCACCAGCGTCAAGTGGCCCGCGGCGAGCGACGACGCACCCACCACGTGGACGTCGGCCTCGACGGCCTGGCGCGCCGCCTCGGCGGGCGTCTGGAACAGCGGTCCGATGTCGACGTCCCAGCCCAGGTCGGCGAAGGCCGAGGCGATGACCTTCTGGCCGCGGTCGTGGCCGTCCTGGCCCATCTTGGCCAGCAGGATGCGCGGACGGCGGCCGTCCGCCTCCTCGAACGCGTCGACCTTTGCCCGGACCTGGTCCACGACACCTCCCCGGTCACCCAGCTCGCTGCGGTACACGCCGGCGATGGAACGGATCTCCGCCCGGTGCCGACCGTAGACCTTCTCGAGCGCGTCGCTGATCTCCCCCACCGTCGCCTTGGCCCGCGCGGCCTGCACCGCCAGGTCGAGCAGGTTGCCCGAGCCGGACCCGGCCGCGTTCGTGAGGGCCTCGAGCGCGGCCTCGCAGGTCGCGGCGTCGCGCTCGGCCCGCAGCCGCTCGAGCTTGGCGATCTGCCCGGCGCGCACCTCGGCGTTGTCGACCTTCAGGACCGGGATGTCCTCGTTGACGTCGAGGCGGAACTTGTTGACCCCGATCACCGGCTGGCGGCCCGAGTCGATGCGGGCCTGGGTGCGGGCGGCCGCCTCCTCGATCCGCAGCTTGGGGATGCCGGCCTCGATCGCCGCCGCCATGCCGCCGAGCTCCTCGACCTCCTCGATGTGCGCGAGCGCCTTGTGCGCCAGGTCGGCGGTGAGCCGCTCGACGTAGTAGCTGCCGCCCCACGGGTCGATCACGTCGCAGGTGTGCGACTCCTGCTGCAGGAACAGCTGCGTGTTGCGGGCGATGCGGGCCGAGAAGTCGGTGGGCAGGGCCAGCGCCTCGTCGAGCGAGTTGGTGTGCAGGCTCTGCGTGTGGCCCTGGGTCGCGGCCATGGCCTCGACGCAGGTCCGCACCACGTTGTTGAACACGTCCTGCGCCGTGAGCGACCAGCCCGAGGTCTGGGAGTGCGTCCGCAGCGACAGCGACTTGGAGTTCTGCGGGTCGAACCGGTCGCGGACGAGCCGGGCCCACAGCAGGCGGGCGGCACGGAGCTTCGCGACCTCCATGAAGAAGTTCATGCCGATGGCCCAGAAGAACGACAGCCGGGGCGCGAACGCGTCCACGTCCAGGCCCGCCTCGATGCCGGCCCGCACGTACTCGAGGCCGTCGGCCAGCGTGTACGCCAGCTCCAGGTCGGCCGTCGCCCCGGCCTCCTGCATGTGGTACCCGGAGATCGAGATGGAGTTGAACCGGGGCATCTCGGTGGAGGTGTAGGCGAAGATGTCGGACACAATCCGCATCGAGGGATCGGGCGGATAGATATCGGTGTTGCGCACCATGAATTCTTTGAGAATGTCGTTCTGGATCGTCCCCGAGAGCTTCGCGCGGTCGACGCCCTGCTCCTCGCCCGCGACGATGAAGCCAGCGAGCACCGGCAGGACGGCGCCGTTCATGGTCATCGACACGCTCATGCGGTCGAGCGGGA
>CAIYXG010000417.1 GCA_903930035.1 uncultured Actinomycetes bacterium
CGGCGAGCGTCGCGGCGCGGCGGCGCACGGCGTCGGGCCCGGTGGCCAGCTCGTCGGACGCATGGCCGGGCCGGTCGAAGGCCGGCTGCATGCGGTTGACGATCAGCCCGCGCACCTCGATGCGGTGCTCGTGGAGCTGCTCGGCGAAGTAGCCGGCCTCGACCACGGTGTCGGCCTTGGGCGAGGCGACCAGCACGAACGCCGTGGCGTCGTCCACGAGCAGCGCGTCCACCTGCTGGGCCCGGTCCTTGAACCCCTGGTCCATCCCCTCGAACGCCTGGAAGAACGAGATGGCGTCGTCCACCACGTCGGCGCCGACCACCTTGGCCAGGGCCCGCACCAGCGTCTGGGCGGCCACGTTGACCGCCTTCACGATCCCCTTGGACGGGGTGGTCAGGACCCGGTAGAGGCGGTGGTCCAGGAAGTGCGCCAGCCGGTGGGGCGCCTCCAGGAAGTCGAGCGCGTTGCGGGTGGGCGGCGTGTCCACCACCACCAGGTCGTAGCCGCCCTCGACCGCCAGCTCGAAGAGCTTCTCGGTGGCCATGTACTCCTGGGTGCCCGAGAGCGACCCCGAGATGTTCTTGTAGAAGTTGTTGGTGAGGATCGCCTCGGCCTGCGCCTCGTCCGCCGAGTACCGCCGGACGAGGCCGTCGAAGGTGGTCTTGGTGTCGAGCATGAGGGCCCAGAGCTCGCCGGGCCAGTCGCTCTCGATCCGGGACGGCTCGTTGGTCAGGCCCTCCAGGCCGAGGGCGTCGGCCAGGCGGCGGGCCGGGTCGATCGTGACGACCACGGCGCGGCGGCCGTTGCGGGCGGCCTCCATGGCGATGAGCGCGGCGGTCGTGGTCTTGCCCACACCGCCCGAGCCGCAGCAGACCACGACCCGGGAGCGGGCGACGACCTGGCCCAGCTCGTTGGTGGGCAGCCCGGTCGCGGTCACGTGACGACCCCCGGCACGTCCAGGTGGCGGATGCCGTCGGTGACGGCGGCGGCCAGCTGGTCCAGCTCGGCCCGACCCAGCTCCGAGGTGAACAGGTAGGGCAGCCGGACCTGGGGGAGCGGGAGCTCCTCTGCCATGCGGTCCAGCTGCTCGTGCTGCAGGGCGGTCCGCTCGGAGCGGAACTCGGCGGCGGCCCGGAGCAGGTCGGCCTCGCCGTCGAGCAGTGTGACCCCGGCGGACGCCGCCGCGTCCTCGGGGTCGGTGGCCAGTCCGGCGAGCGTCGGGAACACGGCGTTGACCAGCACCGGCCCGAGCGCCACGCCGACCTCGTCCTCGAGGCTGTAGGCGGTCTCCACGACCTCGTTCACCGGGGTCTCCTCGGGCAGCGTGACCAGGGCGACCCGGCAGCGCGCCGGGTTGCACAGGAGCTCCAGCACGTCGTTGGCCTGCGTGTTGATCGGCCCCACCTTCACGGCGTCGGCCAGGCCGCGGGCGGAGCGCAGGAAGGTGATGGCGTGTCCGGCGGCCGGCGCGTCGAGCAGGATCAGGTCCCACTCGCCGGTCTGCTCGAGCTGCTTGATCTTGCCCAGGACCAGGATGTCGCGGATGCCGGGGACCGCCGTGGCCACCAGGTCCAGCGCACCGCTGGCGACCAGCCGGTTGGAGATCCGCTGGAGGCCGTGGCTCGCCAGGTAGTCGAGCAGGGCGTCGTCGGGGGTGATCGTGCGGGCCGTCACGCCCCCGTGCTGGCCGTCGGCGTGCTCCTCGGCCGCGTGGATCAGCACCGCGTCCTCGTAGGTGAGGCCCGCCGAGCCGAACATCGCCGGCATCCCGCCCTTGCCCTCGACCTCCACGATCAGGGTCCGGACGCCGACCGACGAGGCGGCCACGGCAAGGGCGGCCGTCACGGCGGTTTTGCCGACGCCACCTTTCCCGGCGACGATGAGCACGCCTGATGCAGTGAGAAACTGCGCAGGATCCACGTTGTCCCTTCGGAGGGTGTTGCGTTGCGCAGACTAGCGAGTCGGTCCCGCCGCACGGCTGCGGCCGCGCTGGTCGTCCTGGCGGGTGCCACGGCACTGTCGGCCGCCCTGGGTGCGCCGGCCGGCGCAGCGACGGACTGCACGCGCAACGGCTGCGTCGACGTGGTGGCCGTCGGCGGTCTCATCGACCGGGTGGAGGCCGACTTCATCGAGGAGCAGGTCCAGCGGTCCAACGCGACGCCGGGCGCCACGGCCGTGCTCCTCCAGCTCGACAGCGCGGGCGCGGCCGTCGACGACGCCACGGTGGACCGGCTGGCCCGGGTCATCACGGGGTCGAAGGTCCCGGTCTCGGTCTGGATCGGCCCGTCGGGCGCCACGGCCCGCGGCGCCGCGGCCCAGCTGGTCCAGCTGGCGACGAACACGGGCATCTCACCGGGTTCGGACATCGGCAACGCCGGCGAGCAGGTGGTCTCGCCGCAGGTTGCCGGCCGGCTCTTCACCGGGAGGGCGGCGGTGGCCCGCACCCAGGTGCTCGACGCCCGGCAGGCGGTGAAGGCCGGGGTGGTGGACCGTTTCTCGCCCACGATCGGCGACCACATCGTCGCCCTCGACGGCGTGCGGACCAAGACGGTCGACAAGGGCGAGGAGCGGCGGACGGTGCCGGTCACCGTGATCCGGTTCTCCAAGCTCCCGCTGCTGACCCAGCTCTTCCACACGGTGGCGAGCCCGTCGGTGGCCTACCTCCTGCTGACCGTGGCGCTCGGTCTGCTGCTCTTCGAGTTCTTCACCGCGGGCGTGGGCGTGGCCGGGGTGATCGGGGCGGTGTGCCTGGTGCTGGGCGCGTACGGCGTGGCCGAGCTCCCGCACCGGACATGGGCGCTGGCGCTGATGCTGCTGGCCATGGTCGGGTTCGGCATCGACGTCCAGACCGGGGTGCCGCGCCTCTGGACGATCATCGCGATGGTGGGGTTCGCGGTCGGGTCCGTGCTCCTCTTCACCGACTACCGGCCGTCGTGGCTGGCGCTGGCGGCGGGCCTGGTCGGCATGGGCGTCTCGATGTTCTCCGGCATGCCGGCGATGGTCCGCACCCGTTTCGCCACGCCGACGGTGGGCCGGGAGTGGATGGTCGGCGAGGAGGGCGAGGCCGTCACTGCGGTCGACCCCGAGGGCACGGTCCGGATCAAGGGCGCACTCTGGCGGGCGCTGACCAACCGTGCCACGCCGGTGCCGGCCGGCGACCCCGTGCGCGTCGCCGCCATCGACGGGCTGGTCCTGGAGGTCGAGCCCCTCGAGGGGGCCGCCATGGACTACCGGGAGATGCGGGACCGCCGGAAGGGCGGCGACCCCGACCCGGTGGCGGCGGACGCCGACGAGCTGCCCTGACCTCGTTGCTCCCGCAAATTCTCCTTGACGGTTCCTTGAGGGAATCGTATGTTTCCTTGACGCACGGGGAACGAGACAGGGGAGAGCCCAATGAGCGCACGACAGTCACCGGACGCTTGGCAGGACGCAGGAGCATGCAGGGGCCCGCACGCCACGCTGTTCTTTCCGCCGCCGCACTTCGAGCGCAAGGTGGAGCGGCTGGCCCGAGAGCGGCAGGCCAAGCGCATCTGCGGCGAGTGCCTCGTGAAGGACGAGTGCCTCGAGTACGCCCTGGCCGTGGGTGAGCCGCACGGAGTGTGGGGCGGCATGAACGAGAACGAGCGGCGGGACCTGACCGAGTTCCTGCTGCCCGCCAGCTAGCACCACCCTTGCCAGGTCCCCGCCACCGCAGTCCGGGCCGGCCCGGCAGCCGGTGGCCGGGCGACCGACCGCCTACGGTGGCGGACGTGTTCGACCTGGAGCATCCCGACCCGGACGCCGTGCCGGTCCGCGACGCCGCCACCGTGATGCTGCTCCGGGACGGTCCGGAGGGCATGGAGGTGTGCATGCTCCTGCGCAACCTCAGGTCGGACTTCGTCGGCGGCGCGTTCGTGTTCCCCGGCGGTGCGGTGGACCCCTCCGACGGGCTGGCCGAGGTCGAGCCGCTCTGCGCCGGGCTGACCGACGCCGAGGCGTCACGGCACCTGGACCTGCCCTCGGGCGGACTGGCCTACTGGGTCGCCGCGGTGCGCGAGTCCTTCGAGGAGGCCGGGGTGCTCGTGGCGGTCGACGCCGACGGCCGGGTGGTCTCGTTCGCCGACCCCCAGGTGGCCGAGCGGTTCGTCGAGCACCGGCGGGCGGTGGACTCGGGCGAGCGTCGGCTCGTGGAGGTCCTGCGCCAGGAGGGCCTGCGGATCGACACGGCGGGCATCCACTACTTCTCCCGCTGGATCACGCCGCTCGGCGCCCCGCGCCGCTACGACACGCGGTTCTTCGTCGCCGCCGCCCCGCCCGAGCAGGAGCCCCTCCACGACGACCGCGAGGTCGTGGCCAGCCGCTGGTTCACGCCCGCCGAGGCGCTGCGCCGCCACGACGCCGGCGAGATCACCATGATCTTCCCGACGGTCCGCACGCTCGTGGCGCTCGACCGGTTCGGGACCGCCGCGGACGTGCTGGCGCACGCCCGGTCGCTGGCCCGGGTGGAAGCGGTGCTGCCGCTGATGCGCGAGTCGCCGGACGGCATCCGGATCGTGCTGCCGGGCGACCCCGAGCACACGGGTGGGACCTACGACGCGTTCACCGCGCAGCCGGTCGACGACGACCTGGCCTGACGACCAGACAGGTTGACCGTGGCTCAGTCGGCGGCGTCGGCGGCCGCCAGCGCGGCGTCCACGGCGTCGAACAGCCGCGCCGAGCACCCCGCCAGGTCGACGGGCGGCACGAGCTCGTCGACCAGCAGCTGCGCCAGCGACCGGAAGGCGTCGGCCGCCGGACCGGCACCGAGCGCCGCAGGGCTGCCCGCGTCGCCGCCCTCCGAGACTGCCGGCTCGATCGGGATGCGGGCCACGAGCGGCACCCCGGCCTCCTGGGCCAGGCGTTCACCGCCACCGGTGCCGAAGATCCGGTGCTCCTTGCCGTCCTCGTCCACGTAGACCGACATGTTCTCGACCACGCCGACGATCCGGAGGAAGTTCTTGCGGGCCATGTCGACCACCCGGACCGCCACCTTCTGGGCCGCAGTGGCCGGGGTCGTGACCACCAGGACCTCCGAGCGGGGGAGCATGCGGGCCAGTCCCATCTGCACGTCGCCGGTGCCCGGCGGCATGTCGATGAGCAGGTAGTCCAGGTCGCCCCAGTCGACGTCCTCCAGGAAGTGCTGCACCGCCCGGTTGAGCATGAGGCCGCGCCACATGAGGGCCGAGCCCTCCTCCTCGACCAGGAACCCCATCGACACGACCCGGAGGAGGCCGTCGCCGACCGGCCGCTCGTGGGGGCGGATCTTGGCGGTCCCGTCGACCGTCTGGAGCCGGCCGTCGAGCCCGAGCATGCGGGGGACCGAGAAACCCCAGATGTCGGCGTCGAGGACCCCGACCGTGCGACCGGTGGCCGCGAGCGCGGCGGCCAGGTTGACGGTGACCGAGGACTTGCCGACGCCGCCCTTGCCGGAGGCGACCATCAGCACCTTGGTGGTCGGCGGCACGGTCGTCGACTCGGGCCGCTCGGCAATCTTCTGGCGGGCGCGGGCCATGGCCCGGGCCTTCTCGTCGGGGTCGAGCTCGCCCCAGTCGATGGTGACGCGGGTGACGCCCGGGAGCGACACGATCCGGGCCCGGACGTCCTTCTGGATCTGTGCCCGCAGCGGACAGCCGGCGGTGGTCAGGGCGATCTCGACCTGCACGTGGCCGTCCTCGTGGACCTGCACGCCCCGGGCCATGCCCAGCTCGACGATGTCGGCCCCGAGCTCGGGGTCCACCACGCCGCGCAGCAGCTCCATCAGGTGCTCGGGTGCAGGGGGTGCTGCGGGCGTGTCCACGGCGACAATGTACCGACCCGGTCGCCGGCACGGTCTGCGAGGGCCGGCGGGACGTCCCGGGAAGCTGCCTTCCCCGTGCCGGGTTCAGCCCGCTACCCTGACCGTCGACGCGTGCGGCCCGAAGCGTGCGTCCAGAGTTCTTGCAGGAGGACACCATGATCACCCTCACCGACAGCGCCACCACCAAGGTCGGCCAGCTCATCGAGGCCGAGGGCGACGAGGCCCTGGCACTGCGTGTCGCCGTCCGACCGGGCGGTTGCTCCGGCTTCTCCTACGAGATGTTCTTCGACACCGACATCGCCACCGACGACGTGACCGTCGAGTACGGCAAGGTGAAGGTCGTCGTCGACCCGTCGAGCGCCCAGCTGCTCGCCGGCGCCACGCTCGACTACAAGGACGGCCTGGACCAGTCGGGGTTCGCCATCACCAACCCCAACGCCGAGCGCACCTGCGGCTGCGGCCAGTCCTTCAGCTGACCCGGACGACCCGGGCCGCTGCGGCGGCCGGGGACCACTGAGAGGCCGCGGGTGCCGCGCTCCCTTGACGCCGGCCTGGTCGAGCCGGTCGTCCGCGGGCTCTGGGGCGCCGTCGACGTCGACGGCGGACCCACCGACGAGCAGCGCGCCGTGCTCGACGCGCTCGTCCGTCACCTGTGGCACCGTGACGACCTGGTCGGCCAGGTGGAGCCGCTGGGGCCGGCCGACGTGGCCGCCGTCGTGGTCGACCCCGTGGCGCGCCGCCGGTTCCACGAGGTGCTGCTCACCCTCGAGGTCTGCCGGCACCCGCTGACCGCGGCGCAGGTCGACCGGGTCGAGGCCTACGGCGCTGCGCTCAACTTCGAGGGGCCGGACCTGCAGATGCTCCGCGACCTGGCCGACCACGGCGTGGGAGCCGCTGCGGCGGACTTCGCCCGGTTCCTGGGCCACAACCTGTCCCTCCGTCACGAGCCGGCGCTGAGGTCGCGCCCGGTGTCCACCGAGCCCGAGCCCGAGCTGGCCGCGCAGATGCAGGCCCTTGCCGACCTGCCGGAGGGCACCGTGGGTCGGGCCCTCACCGACTTCTACGGCCGGGCGGGCCTGACGCTCCCCGGCGTGCAGGGCTCGGCCATGAACCACTGGTTCGTGGCGCACGACACCACGCACGTCATCGCCGGGATCGAGCCCACCGGCCCGGGCGAGATCGCGCTCAGCGCCTTCCAGATGGCCATGGACGACAACGACGTCAACCGGGGTGCGCTGCTGGCGTCGCTGGTGGTGCACGAGGCGGGCTTCGCCGGGTCGGCGTCCTCTGCCGCCGAGGCGGGGACCCTGGCCGGCCCGGGCGCCGCGGAGCTGCTGGGCCAGGAGATGGAGCGGGGGTCGGCCTGTTCGGCGGACTTCTCGCTCGTGGACCACATGGCGCTGTTCCCCCGGCCGTTGGCCGAGGTGCGCGAGGAGTTCGGCGTCGCCGCGCCCGCCGACCCCTGCGACGGCCACCACTGCTGGTAGCCGGCGGCCGGTGCTACGTGGCCTGCGCGAGCAGGTCGGCCAGCTCGGTCCGGTCGACCACGGCGTCGGCCCGCGCCACCAGGACCCCGGCGCTGTTGGTGACGAAGAGCGCCGGCGCGTACTTCATGCGGTAGGCGTCGGCGAGCGGTGCGAGGGCCGCGTCGGACAGCTTCCTGACGTCCTTCGGGTTCTTGTAGACCTCGGAGTGCAGGACCACGACGTCCGGGTTGGCCGGCACGGCCTCGAGCACCAGCTCGAGCATCGTGCGGTCGGCCTCGGTCGTGGCGAACGCCGGGGACGCCAGCACCACCGCCACGGGCCGGCCGCGCCCGACGACCTGGGCCAGGCTCTGCTCGTGCAGCCCGCACGGCGGGACGAGCGAGCACACCGGGCTGACCTGCAGCGACCGCAGGGGTGTCGGGGTGTCCACCGGCGGCAGCGGCTCGCCCACCTGGGGCGGCCCGACCTCGCTCCGGTCGTACGCCTGCACCGTGGTCGCCAGGCGGGCGTCGCCCACCCGGGCCACGACGTCGTAGACCCCGGGCTCCGGGAACGTGAGCGTGGCCGGCAGGTACGGGTACGGCACGCCGTCGCTGCGCACCGGCGCGGTCGCCGAACCGCCCACCTCGCTCCCGTCGACCTCCAGGCTGAACACGGCCTGTTGCACGGGCAGCTGCTGCGGCACGTTCTGGGAGCTGGTGACCGCGAACGGGAGCCGGGTCGGGATGCCGGCCACGACGTGCGGCGACTTCACGGGGAAGAGCGGCGAGAGCTGGAGCGACTCGGGCAGCGGCCGCGACTCGAGCGGGCCGCCGCCGCAGGCCGCCAG
>CAIYXG010000418.1 GCA_903930035.1 uncultured Actinomycetes bacterium
CGGGGAGTGGCGACGGACGTTGATGCCCCGGGCGAGCGCGGCCGCCACCACGGCGTCGGCGCCGCCCACGGTCCGGACGGTCACGGTGTCGAACCGCGCGTCGCCCACCAGCTCGTGGCCGGCCGCGGCCAGCCGGTCGGCGGCGGCCGCGGTCAGGCGCTCGACGCGCTCGGCGATCGCGCGGAGCCCGTCGGGCCCGTGGTACACGGCGTACGAGGCCGCCATCACGGCCAGCAGCACCTGCGCGGTGCAGATGTTCGAGGTGGCCTTCTCCCGCCGGATGTGCTGCTCACGGGTCTGGAGCGCCAGCCGCAGGGCCGGGCGCCCGTCGCCGTCCACCGAGACGCCGACGAGCCGGCCGGGGAGCGCCCGGCGGAACGCGTCCTTGACCGCCATGAAGCCCGCGTGGGGGCCGCCGAACCCGAACGGCACGCCGAACCGCTGGGCCGAGCCGACGACGACGTCGGCGCCCCACTCGCCCGGGGGCGTCAGACGGGTCAGCGCCAGCAGGTCCGAGGCCACGCACACGACGGCGCCGGCGGCCGACGCGGCCGCCGCCTGGGCGGACAGGTCGCGCACGGCGCCCGACGTGCCGGGGTACGCCAGGAGGACGCCGAACACCTCGTGGCCCTCCAGGTCGGTCGTCGGGTCGCCGGTGAGGACCTTGATGCCGAGCGGCTCGGCCCGCGTGGCCACGACCTCGAGCACCTGCGGGTGGCAGTCGGCGTCCACGAAGAAGGTGTCGGCAGCCACCTTGGACTGGCGACGGGCCAGGGTCATGGCCTCGGCCGCGGCGGTGGCCTCGTCGAGGAGCGACGCGTTCGAGATGTCCAGCCCGGTCAGGTCGGACACCAGCGTCTGGAAGTTCAGGAGCATCTCCAGGCGCCCCTGGGAGATCTCGGGCTGGTAGGGCGTGTACGCCGTGTACCAGGCCGGGTTCTCCAGGATGTTGCGGAGCACGACCAGCGGGGTCCGGGTGCCGTAGTAGCCGGCACCGATCACCGAGGTGAGCACGGTGTTCTTCTCGGCCCGCTCGCGGAGCAGCGCCAGCGCCGCGTCCTCCGTGGCCGTGTGCGCGAGGCCCATCGGGGACGTGTCGCGGATGGCGGCCGGCACCACCTTGGTGACCAGCTCGTCCAGGTCGGACAGGCCGAGCGCGTCGAGCATGGCCCGGACCTCGTCGTCGCCGGGTCCCAGGTGGCGGGGTGCGAAGTCCTCGGTCGGGAGGGCGGTGGGATGGTCGGTCATGGAGGGCTCCGGTTCGGGAGCGGCGCACGGCGCGCCGCAGGACGGTGGCGCCCCCCTCTGTCACGGACCTGAGAGCTTCTCCCGGCCCTGCGGGGCACGGCCGGGATTTCTCCTTCGGTGCGGTGGCGGACCACCGGCTCTCCAGAGCTGCCTGACCCGACCGGTACGGGACCTGAGAGATTCCGGGGCGGTTGCTCCTTCGGTGCCCTGCCACGCTGCAGGGCTCTCCCGGCCGGGGTGCGGCTGAAGTTGTGCCCGAATGGTACCGCTAGTCGAGCAGGTCGGGCTCCACCGTGGTGATCCACGTCCAGAGCGGGTGGAAGCTGAAGGCCCCGGCCAGCTCGCCGCCGGTCTGGCGGTGGGCCCGGGCGGCCGACTCGTGGTCGATCAGGACGGGCTCCCCGGCGGCCATGGCCATCAGCTGCGCCTGGCAGCTCCGCTCGGCCGTGATGAACCAGTAGGCCGCCGCGTCGACCGAGCCACCGACCGTCAGGAGTCCGTGGTTGCGGAGGATGACCATCTTCTTGTCGCCGATGGCCTCGGCGATCCGGTCGCCCTCCGAGGTGTCGTGCACGACCCCCGTGTAGTCGTCGAACAGGGCGTGGTCCTCGTAGAACATGCAGGCGTCCTGCGTGATCGGGTCGAGGGTCCGGCCCAGCGACGAGAACGTCTTGCCGTAGACGGAGTGGGAGTGCGCCGCGGCCTGCACGTCGGGGCGGGCGGCATGGAGCCGGGAGTGGATCGCGAACGCGGCGCGGTTGACGGGCCAGTCGCCCACGACCACCTCGCCGTCGTGGTCCACGCAGATCAGGTCGGACGCCCGGATCTGCTTGAAGCTCATGCCGAACGGGTTGACCCAGAACCGGTCGGGGTGCTCGGGGTCACGGGCGGTGATGTGGCCGGCGATGCCCTCGTCGAACCCGAACCGCCCGAAGAGCCGGAAGGCTGCCGCCATGCGCTGCTTCATGGCGGTGCGCTGCTCGGCCGGGTCGTCGAACTCGGGGAGCGAGAACGGCTGGGGGCGCGGGGGAGTGCTCATAGCGGAGGGTCCTTCTCGTCGTGGTCGCGGTCGGCCCGGTACGGCGGCACCGGCTCGCCCTTCGCGAGCGGCCGGGCGGACGGGGGCGTGGCCAGGGGGTCGAGTCCGGTGTCGGCGAACGAACGCGGGTCCTCCAGCGGCTCGACGTGCGTCACCACGTGGAGGTAGGGCACCGCCGCCCGCAGCTCCTCCTCGACCTCCTCGGAGAGGTCGTGGGACTGCTGGACCGTCCAACGGCCGGGGACCAGGACGTGGACCGACATGAACGAGCGACGGCCGCTCTGCCGGGTGAGCACCTCGTGGAACTGGACCTCGGCGCCGGTGTGGCGGTCCAGGACCTCCATGACCCGCTCCAGGTCCCCGGGCTCCAGCGACGTGTCCATGAGGCCGAGCGCCGAGCGCCGGATGAGGCCGACCCCCGAGTAGACGATGTTGGCCGCCACCAGGAGCGCGATGACCGGGTCCAGCCGCTCGACCCCCGTCAGCGCGACCACCCCGACGGCGACGACGACCCCGACCGACGTCCAGACGTCGGTCATCAGGTGCTTCGCGTCGGCCTCGAGGGTGATGGACCGGTGGGAGCGGCCCGCGTTGCGCAGCACGAGCGCCACCGCCAGGTTGATGCCGCCCGCCACCACGGAGACGGCCAGGCCGGGCACCACGTCCTTGAGTGCCACCGGGTTCAGGAGGCGGTCGACCGCCGTCAGCACGATGAGGGTGGCGGCCACCAGGATCATCGACCCCTCGATGGCCGCCGAGAAGTACTCGGCCTTCGTGTGGCCGTAGGAGTGCGTCTCGTCGGCCGGTCGGTCCGCCACCGTCAGTGCCACGAGCGCGACGACCGCGGCCACCAGGTTCACCGACGACTCGAGCGCGTCGGAGAGCAGACCGACCGAGCTGGTGAGCCAGGCGGCGAAGCCCTTGATCGCCATGGTCGACAGTGCTGCCGCGATCGACAGCCACGCGTAGCGCGTGAGCTTCTCGGGGGCTCCCCGGGTGGCCGGCGCGGTGCGGGTCGCCATGTCAGGCCATCGGCCGGCCGAACGGCAGCTCGTCCTGCCAGGTGCGCAGGAAGTCCTCGGCCGCCGCACAGCCGCCGAGGGTGGGGTTCTCCGGGTGGGCGAGGCACCGGGCCACCAGGTCGGCCACGGTCGAGCCCACGGTAACCAGGAGCTCGTCCAGCGGGGTGCCCTCCGGTGCGGTCCAGCCGACCAGCGGGCCGACGGTGGTCACGAAGTCCGGCAGGACGACGACGTCCCGCCGGTGGGCGACGGCGAGCCCGCGGGCCGTGACCGGGACCGGGCCGACCGGGACCACGTACCGGTGGGGCAGCGTGGCCGCGGCGGCGTGGTCCACCAGGCCCGTCTTGGAGCCGCACAGCAGGACGTCGGCGGCGGTGGCCAGCGGGCCC
>CAIYXG010000419.1 GCA_903930035.1 uncultured Actinomycetes bacterium
GGCAAGTGCCTGGTGCCCTACCTGACCGGCGGCCTGGGGGACTGGGCGCACATGCTGGGCGCCGCCGTGCACGCCGGCGCCGACGCCGTCGAGGTCGGCATCCCCTTCTCGGACCCGGTCATGGACGGCCCGGTCATCCAGGAGGCCAACGACCGCTCGCTCGCCGCCGGCACCACGCCCGTCACCGTGCTCGACGAGCTGTCCCGGGCCCAGGTGGGGGTCCCGGTCGCCGTCATGACCTACGCCAACCTGGTCTACCGGTTCGGCTGGGACCGTTTCGCCGCGACGGCGGCCGCGTCCGGCGTCAGTGCGGCGATCCTCCCCGACATCCCGCTGGAGGAGTCCGGCGACTGGTGCGCCGCGGCGGACGCAGCCGGCGTGGAGACGGTGATGCTGGCGGCACCGACCGGCTCCGACGAGCGGATCGGCCGCATCGTGGCGCGCGCCCACGGGTTCGTCTACGCCGTCGGGCTGCTCGGGGTGACGGGGGAGCGCGACGCCCTGGCGGCGTCGGCGCTGGAGATCGCACGGCGCTGCAAGGAGCAGACGGACCGGCCCGTGCTCGTCGGCGTGGGCATCTCGACGCCGCAGCAGGCCGCCGAGGTCTGCGAGGTGGCCGACGGCGTGGTCGTCGGCTCGGCGGTGGTCCGGCGGATGCTCGAGACCGGCTCGCCCGACGCGGTGGCCGAGCTCGTGGGGGAGTTCCGCGCCGCGCTCGACGCCGGCTGAGCCCGGCCGGCCCCGGCGGTCCCGCCCCTCGGACGGAAAACCGCGGAATTTCGCGGGAAATGCCGCCGTCACCCCCGGCGACGTGCTAGTTACAGGGGTGCAATTTGCCATGTCGGCCGAACCTCGGTCGTCGACCGGGAGGATATTCAATGAACAAGAGCGAACTCATCGAGACCATCGCCCAGCGCACCGGCCAGTCCGAGGCCTCCGTGCAGGGTGTGCTCGACACCTTCGAGGAGATTGCCGGCGACATCGTCGCCAAGGGCAAGGAGACCCTGGTCATCCCGGGCTTCCTCAAGTTCGAGCAGACCAAGCGTGCTGCTCGCACGGGCCGCAACCCGCAGACCGGCGCCACCATCCAGGTCCCGGCCTCGAACGCCGCCAAGGTGTCGGCCGGCTCCAAGCTCAAGGCCCGCGCCAAGTCCGGCAAGTGACCTTCTGACGACTTCGGTCGTTGTCAGGGCCGCCCTTCGGGGCGGCCCTGTCGCGTCCGGGGCCTGACTGGCCCGACCTGAGATGCCGCCATGCGCGTGGCCCAGCACAGCGTGCAGTTGGCGCTGCAGGGGTGCATCTGGTCGTGCCAGTCGAAGACTGGACCAGGCCGCGGGGCCCGACGGCGAGCGGCTGGCCGGCCACCAGTACGTCGGCGAGGAGCGCCAGGAGCGAGGCAGGTCGGGAGGGGCGGCGTCCCGACGGGTCCTTCCTGCAACGTCGGGCCGGCCACGGTTGCTGAACAGCAGGTGCAGTCTGTGGCAGTCACAGAGGCCACGGCGGTGGCCCGCTCTGTGGCAGGCTGCGGCCTCAGGCTCGAGGGGCGCTCGACAGAAGGGAATGAGGGATGGCTGCAGGTCAGGACGACGTCGTGTCACAGGCCGTCCCTACGGTGCCCGACATGGTTCAGCTCTCACCCGGCGAC
>CAIYXG010000420.1 GCA_903930035.1 uncultured Actinomycetes bacterium
CCCGGCCCGTGGCCGACCGGCACCGTCCACCGGCTTGGGCCCCGGCGGCCGGCCGGTGCCAAGATCCCTCAACTGAACGGGCGACACCGCCCCTGAACCCGGAGACACCATGGCAACCGACGTCGTGATCGTCAGCGCAGTGCGCACCCCCATCGCCACCGCCTACAAGGGCTCGCTCACCGGCGTCGACGCCTACGAGCTGGCCCGGGTCGCCATCTCGGCCGCCGTCGAGCGCTCGGGCGTCGACCCCGAGAAGATCGAGGACATCGGCTTCGGCGAGTCCATGCAGGGCGGCGGCAACCTGGGCCGCCACGCGGCCATCGCCGCCGGGCTGCTCAACCTGCCGGGCGTCGCCACGCAGCGCTGGTGCGCCTCGGGCATGGCCGGCACCCAGTGGATCGCGGCCAACATCGCGGCGGGCATGATCGACTGCGGCCTGGGTGGCGGCGCCGAGTCCATGTCGACCGCCCCGGCCGGCTCCAAGCCCGGCCCCGACGGCCAGCCCGCCATGTGGCTCCCGCCGGCCAACCCCGACGACCCCGACGCGCCGACGTTCAACATGGCGCACACCGTGGGCGACAACACCGCCCGCATCGCCGGCGTCACCCGCGAGGAGGCCGACGAGTGGGCCTACCAGTCCCACATGAACGCGGTCCGCGCCATCGACGAGGGCCGGTTCGACAACGAGATCGTGCCCGTGGCCCTGCCGGACGGCGGCGAGTTCACCGTCGACGAGCACCCGCGCCGCAACTCCTCGCTCGAGAAGCTGGCGTCGCTGCCCATCCTCAACCCGATGCTCGAGGGCGCCATCACCACGGCCGGCAACGCGTCGGGCCTGAACGACGCCGCCGCGGCGCTCGTCATGTGCTCCCGCGAGTTTGCCGAGGCCAACGGCCTCAAGCCCCTCGCCGCCATCCGGGGCTGGGGCTCTGCCGCCATGTCGCCGGTGGAGACGGGCCTCGGCCCGACCAAGGCGCTGCCCAAGGCCCTCGAGAAGGCCGGCATCGGCATCGACCAGCTCGCCTCGGTCGAGATCAACGAGGCGTTCGCCTCGATGGCCGTGGCGTCGACCCGCATCCTGGGCCTGGACCGCGAGATCGTGAACGTGAACGGCTCGGGCTGCTCGCTCGGCCACCCGATCGCCTGCACCGGCGCCCGGATGATCGTCACCATGATCAACGAGCTCGAGCGCACCGGCGGCCAGTACGGCGCCGTGGCCATGTGCGCGGCCGGCGGCATGGGCTCCGCCACCGTCATCGAGAAGCTCTGACGCGCCGACGGCGCCTGCGGGCTACGGCTCGTAGGTGCCGTCGAGCAGCTGCTCGAGCGCGGCCCGGTGCATGATCAGGTCGTCGACGTCCTCGGGCCACTCGCCCTGGCCGAACGTGATGGTCCGCACGGCCACCCGGTACATGATCGCCGCGTGCCGCAGCGCCGCGTACGTGGTGTGCCACTCCAGGTTCTGCACGGCGTGGCCGCTGACCTGCTCGTAGTGGGCGGCCACGTCGGGGGCGTGCATGAAGTGCCGCATGCCGGGCAGCTCCATCTTCCAGGCCACCTCCTCGAAGAACCGGTGGAGGAACACCATCCAGGCCAGGTCGACCTCGCGCGGGCCGAGCGACGCCATCTCCCAGTCGAGCACGGCCACCGGGTCGAACCCGTCGAACATCATGTTGCCGATCCGGGAGTCGCCCCAGCTGAGCACGGTCGGCCCCTCGTCCTCGGGCCAGTGGTCCTCGAGCCACGCGAACGCCCGCTCGATGAGCGGCGACGGCCGCTGGTCGGCCACCACCCACTCGTAGAACCCGCGGGTGGCGTCGACGTGGCGGCGCAGGGCCGACCGCTCGGCAGGGTCGGCGCCCTCGGGCGTGTCGTCCAGGAACCCGAACCGGTCCGCGGGCAGCGCGTGCAGCGCGGCCAGGACCTCGACCGACCGGTCCTGCAGGTGGCGCTGGTCCTGGGGCGACGCGTCGTAGAGCCACGACTCGATGCCGAAGTTGTACGGCATGACGTCGGGCGGGACCCGGCCCTCGACCCGGTCCATCACGAAGAACGCCGCGCCCACGGGCCCGGGGTCCTCCTCCAGCCACCGCACGGCCGGCACCGGGACGGCGCCGGCGACCTCCTGCATGACCCGGAACTGCATGCCCATGTCGTAGTCGGGGAAGACCGGGACGGACTCGGGACGGGGCGCCACCCGGGCGACCAGGTGCTCCACCTGCCCGCCGTGGGCCAGGTCGAACAGGAGCGTCTCGGAGGACATGCCGTTGCCGTCAGGCACCACCAGGTCCTGGACCACGGCGTCGTCGGCCACGTCGGGCAGCCCCCGCAGCCACGCCTGCAGCCGGGTGCGCAGCTCCTCGGGGTCGGTCCGCGACGCCTCGGGCCGGGCGTCGTTCGGGTCGAACTCTGGCTGGTCGCTCATGCGGTCCCCCTGGTCAGGGGGCCAGTCTGCCGCGCCGGCGCGCCGAGCCGGGCCAGCCGGAGCCTCAGGAGGCGGTCAGGCCGCGGTCGCTGGAGAAGACGGCGCCATGGATGTTGACGGCCTCGTCCGAGGCCACCAGCGCGAACAGCACGGCGATGTCCTCGGGGACGCCCATGCCACGGTGGCCCATGAGCGGCGCCATGAGGTCCATGTCGACGTCGCCCGGCATCGAGAAGTGACGGGTCAGGGTGGACATGATGCCGCCGGGGGCGATGGCGTTCACCCGCATGGAGGACTTGGCGTACTCCATGGCCAGCGACTTGGTGAGCTGCACCACGGCACCCTTGTTCATCGAGTAGTCGACCGTGTACGGCGTGCCCATCAGGCCGGCGTTGGAGGCGATGTTGACGATGTTGCCGCCCGACTCGAGCAGGTGCGGCACGGCGGCCTGGCACAGG
>CAIYXG010000421.1 GCA_903930035.1 uncultured Actinomycetes bacterium
CGCCAGGACCGACGACGGCGACGTGTGGTGGGAGGAGATGACCGACGAGGCGCCCGCGCACCTGACCGACTGGCGGGGCAACGACTGGACCCCGGCGTCGGAGACCCCGGCCGCGCACCCCAACGCCCGCTTCACCGCCCCGGCCTCGCAGTGCCCGTCGATCGCCCCCGAGTGGGAGGACCCGGCCGGCGTGCCGATCTCGGCGATCCTCTTCGGCGGCCGACGCGCCACCAACGTGCCGCTCGTGACCCAGGCCTTCGACTGGCAGCACGGCGTGTTCCTGGGCTCGGTCATGAGCTCGGAGAAGACCGCGGCCGCCGCCGGCAAGGTCGGCGACGTCCGCTTCGACCCGTTCGCGATGCTGCCCTTCATGGGCTACAACGTCGGCGACTACATCGGGCACTGGCTCGAGATCGGCGGGGCGACGGACGCCGCCAAGCTGCCCAAGATGTTCTGGGTCAACTGGTTCCGGAAGTCCGACGACGGCTCGTTCCTCTGGCCCGGGTTCGGCGACAACAGCCGGGTCCTCAAGTGGGTCATCGACCGGGTCAACGGCGAGGGCGAGGCCACCGAGACCGCCATCGGCCACGTGCCCACGGCTGCCTCGCTCGACGTGTCCGGCCTCGACCTGGACGACGCGGCGGTGACGACGCTGCTCTCGGTCGACAACGAGGCCTGGCGCGGCGAGGTCGAGCTGATCCGCGGCCACTTCGACTCGATCGGCGAGCGGCTGCCCGCGGCCATGCGCGACGAGCTGAGCGACCTGGAGAAGCGGCTCGCCAACTGAGCGGGGCGGCTTAGCGCATCCCGACCAGCACGGCCCGGATGCCCAGCCCCATCAGGAAGAGGCTGCCGCCGCCGTAGAGCAGGTACTGCCACGCGCGCAGGCTGTTGCGGTACGAGTAGAGGATCGCCACCGTGATGATGGCGACGAACCCGTAGAACATGTGGAACTGCGGCGCCTTCTGCTGGCCGCTGGCGACCATGTAGACGCCCAGCGCGACCTGCACGAAGATCGTGAGCTCGGCCACCACGACGAACCACCACAGGGCCTTGACCCGCAGTGGCCTGAGCCAGTGGGCGCCCAGCGCCCACAGCCCGACGAGCCCGTTGGCGAAGATCACCATCCAGGCCCACTCGTTGTGGACCTGGAGCACGGTGCCCAGGAGGTTGGCGGACGGCAGCACGGCGGCAGGCTAACCGGCAGGGCCTACTGGTGGCCGAACAGGTCGGTGCGGAAGGGCTCGCCGTCGGGCCGGGGCGCCCCGTGCTCGATGTACCACTCGGTGCCGAAGGCCCCGGCGAAGGTGTCGTCGTCCATCTGGAGGAACCACGAGTCAGGACCGATCTGCGACTCGTGGGCCGTCATGGCGGCCCGCTTGGTCCCGAGGACCGCCCGGACGTCGACCGCATGGGTGATGGCGGACTCCGGCATCCCGAAGTCCTCCATCTCCGACTCGTCGGGGACGCCGTCCGCAGGGGCCTCCTCGGCGGCCAGCACCGCCTGGAGCTGGCGCCGCACGGCGTCGCGGTTCATGGTGACCTCGAACACCCGGGGCACGCCGGCGAGCTCCGCCGCACGGTGGCCGACGCGGTGCACCTGCACGTGGTCCGGGTGGCCGTACCCGCCGTGGTGGTCGTAGACGGTCAGGACGTCGGCGGACTCCTCGGCCAGGATCGCCGCCAGCCGGGCCGCCGCCTGCTCGACGTCGGCCGAGGCGAACGAGTACGGGAACTCGTTGGCCGGGTCGCCGACCATGCCGGAGTCGACGTAGCCGAGGAACTCGACGCGGTGGGCGCCCAGCAGCTCGGCCGCGCGCAGCGTCTCGGTGATGCGCCGCTCCCAGAGCTGCTCGCCGTCGGCGAGCACGCCCTCGCGGGGCTCCCCGCGCTCGCCCCGGGTGGCCACCACCAGCACCACCCGGTGGCCGGCGGCCGCGGCCTGGACCATGGTGCCGCCGGAGGCGATGGCCTCGTCGTCGGGATGGGCGTGGAAGAGGACGAGCGTGGCCATGTCAGGCCAGCGCGCCGGAGCTGCGCAGCGCCTCGATGCGGGCGGCGTCCATGCCGAGCCACTCCCCGAGCACCTCGACGGTGTGCTGGCCCACGTGGGCCGGCGGGCGCTGGACCGCCGCGGCCGTACGGCTGAACCGCGGGGCCGGGGCCGGCTGGACGATCCCGGCGACCTCGGTAAAGGTGCCCCGCTCGACGTTGTGCGGGTGCTGCGTGGCCTCCTGCATCGTGAGCACCGGGGCGAAGCAGACGTCGGTCCCCTCCATGACGGCGCACCACTCGTCCCGGGTGCGGGTGGCGAAGATGGCGGCCAGCCGCTCCTTCATCTCGCCCCAGCGGGCCTTGTCGTTCTGGTTCGGGAGGGACTCGCCGCGCGACGCGTAGTCCTCCTCCAGGCCGGTGAGCTCGAGCAGCTCGGCGTAGAACTTGGGCTCGATCGAGCCGATCGACACGAACCCGCCGTCCTTGCACTCGTAGGTGTCGTAGTAGTGGGCGCCCGTGTCGAGCATGTTGGTGCCGCGCTCGGCGGACCAGATGCCCATGGCCGAGAACGCCCACATCATCATCATCAGGACGGCCGACCCGTCGACCATCGCGGCGTCCACCACCTGGCCCTGCCCGGACCGCTGCGCCTCGAGCAGCGCGCACACCACGCCGAAGGCCAGGAACATGGCGCCGCCGCCGAAGTCGCCGACCAGGTTGATGGGCGGCGTGGGCTTCTCGCCGTCGCGACCCAGGTGCGCCAGCACGCCGGCGAGCGCGATGTAGTTGATGTCGTGGCCGGCGGTCGGGGCGTACGGACCCTCCTGCCCCCACCCCGTCATGCGGCCGTACACCAGCCGGGGGTTGCGCGCGGCGCAGTCGTCGGGACCGAACCCGAGCCGCTCGGCCACACCGGGGCGGTACCCCTCGATCAGCACGTCGGCCTGCTCGACGAGGTCCATCAGCACGGCCACGCCCTCGGGCGACTTCAGGTCGAGGGCGACCGAGCGGCGGCCGCGGGAGAGCACGTCGGCCGGCGGGGTGGCGGGGTCGCCGCCCATGGCGTTCGACGCCCGGTCCACCCGGACCACGTCGGCCCCCATGTCGGACAGCATCATGGCGGCGAACGGACCGGGGCCGATGCCGGCGACCTCGATGATCTTGACTCCTTGCAGCGGGCCCATGGGTGCTCCTGGTTCCTGTAGGTCGGGGGGTGCGACGACGGTGGCCGGACGGTGCGACGAGTTCAGCCGGCGCGGCCGACGTTCTCGACGACGGCGTCGACGATCCGGTCCCAGTAGGGCTCGGGCAGGTCGTGGCCCATGCCGTCGAGCTGGTGGAAGCTGGCGCCCGGGACCAGCTCGGCCGTGCGCCGGCCGCCGCTGATGTCGACCAGGGGGTCGGCGTCGCCGTGCAGGACGGCGGTCGGGACCGCGAGCTGGCGCAGGTCGTCCTCGCGCGAGCCCGACGCCACGATGGCGCCGAACTGCCGCGGGGTCCCCTCGGGGTACCAGGCCCGGTCCACCAGCCGGCCGTGGAACTCCCGGGCGACGTCCTCGTCCCAGGTCGACCGGGTCGCGATCACGCGGGAGATGCGCATCGAGGAGGCCACCTTGTCCTCCCGGGTGACCGGCTCGTCGGTGCTGCCCACCCACTCGGCGAGCGCGGCGAGCACCTCGGCGTGGGGCAGGCCGACGTCGGGCGCCCCGGTGGTCGAGAACACCGAGGCCAGCGACCGCACCCGCTCCGGGTGCTCGATGGCCATGGTCTGGGCGATCATGCCGCCCATCGAGCAGCCCATGACGTGGGCCTGCTCGACCCCGAGGGCGTCGAGCACGCCCATGCCGTCGGCGGCCATGTCGCTCAGCGTGTACGGAGCCTCGACCGGCCCGCCGCCCATGCCGGCGGCGAACGCCGCGAGCGCGTCGAACGCCAGGCCGTCGTAGCGGGTGGACAGCCCCACGTCGCGGTTGTCGTAGCGGACGACGTGGAAGCCGCGGGCGGCGAAGCGGGCGCAGTACGCGTCCTGGAAGCCGATGCACTGCGCGCCGAGCCCCGAGACCATCAGCAGGGTCGGCCGGTCCGGGTCGCCGAAGGTGTCGTAGTAGAGGTCGATCCCGTTGGCGCTCGTGGTCGGCATGGGCGAAGTGTTCTCGTCGGGCCACGACAGGGTCAAGCCGTCCCCGCACCGCGCCGCTACGGTTGCCGCGATGACGGAGTCCGCCGACCCACCGACCCCGGGGCCCGACCTGCGGACCGACCCCCTCACCGGCAGGCCCACGGTGGTC
Organism: uncultured Actinomycetes bacterium; assembly: GCA_903930035.1. Lineage (GTDB taxonomy): Bacteria > Actinomycetota > Acidimicrobiia > Acidimicrobiales > Microtrichaceae > CAJANQ01. The sequence continues at coordinate 4,284 of CAIYXG010000421.1, forward strand.
GTCGGGTCGCGGCAGGGCCGGCCGAACCTCCCCCAGGCGGGCTGCCCGTTCTGCCCCGGCGGCCTCGAGGCGCCCGACGACTACGACGTGCGGTGGTTCACCAACCGCTGGCCCGCGCTCGGCGACGAGCGGTGCGAGGTCGTCCTCTACACGTCGGACCACGACGCCGAGTTCTGGTCGCTCGGGGTGGACGGCGCACGCAAGGTGGTCGACCTCTGGGCCGGGCGCACTGCGGCGCTCGGCGCCCGCGACGACGTCGACTACGTGCTCGTGTTCGAGAACCGCGGGACCGAGGTGGGCGCCACCATCCCCCACCCCCACGGACAGGTGTACGCCTTCGGGACGGTGCCGCCCGAGCCGCTCCGGGAGCTCGTGGACGGGGTCCTCGAGACCCCGCCCGACGAGCTGGTCGTCGCCACCCGCGGCGCGTGGACGGCGTGGGTCCCGGCGGCGGCCTCGTGGCCCTTCGAGCTGCGTCTGGCGTCGTCCGACGGCGCCGGGGCCCTGACCGACGCGACGTGCGACCGCGACGGGCTCGCTGCGCTGCTCGTCGACGTGCTGGCGCGCCTCGACCAGCTGTTCGACGCCCCCATGCCCTACATGCTCTGGATCCACCAGCGGCCGACCGACGGCGACGACTGGCCCGGCGCCCGGGTCCACGTGCACGTCGCACCGCTGCTGCGCGCGCCCGGCACCCCGCGGTTCGTGGCCGCCGGCGAGCTGGGGGCCGGCACGTACTTCAACCCCGTCGTCCCGGCCGACGCGGCCGCCCGGCTGCGGGACCTCCCCGGCGCATGAGCGGCCGGACCGTCCGGGCCCACGCGCCGGGCCGTGTGAACCTGGTCGGCGACCACACCGACTACATGGGCGGACCGGTCCTGCCCATGGCCGTCCACCTGGGCACCACCGTCGTCGGCACCCGGGGCGGGCGCACGGTCGAGCTCACGTCGGACCAGGAGCCCGAGCCGCTCACCCTCCGGCTCCCGGCCGGCGAGCCCACGGCCGTCGAGCCCCGCTGGGGCCGCTACGTGGCC
>CAIYXG010000422.1 GCA_903930035.1 uncultured Actinomycetes bacterium
AGCACTCGCTCGTGCACGCCCGCCGCGACGAGCTTGGCCGCGACGATGCTCGTCGAGCCACCGACGCTGCCCGCCGTGTGGACGCGCATCATGGGCTTGCCCACTGCGCCGAGCGCATCGGCGAGGTAGAGCTCGGGCATCGCGACGCCCTCGAACATGTCGGGGGCCTTGCCGATGACGACGGCGTCGATGTCGGCCATCGTCAGCGCGGCGTCGTCGAGCGCCCGGTAGGCGGCCTCACGGATGAGGCCCGGCATCGACACGTCGCCACGGATGGCCGTGTACTTGGTCTGGCCGCACCCGATGACGGCAACGCGGTTGGCACCCATCACTCACCCTCCAGGACGCACACGAGGTTCTGCTGCAGGAGCTGGCCACTGGTGGCGTGCGCCACGCCCCGGTCGGCCTCGCCGGCACTGATGCGGTTGGCGACCTCGGCGATGCGGAGCAGGCCCGCACCCATGACCGGGTTCGCCGCCAGCGCACCGCCCGACGGGTTGACCAGGACGTCGTCGCCCAGGCCCAGCTCGGTCCGCACGATCTTCTCCTGGTGGGAGAAGGGGGCGTGCAGCTCGGCCACGTCGACCTTGCCGTCGCCCACGCCGGCGTGCTGGGCCGCGACCGCCACCGAGGGGGCCCGGGTCAGGTCCCGGGCGCCCAGGTTGTGGGAGTCGACGCGGTGGTCGATCCCCCGGATCCACGCCGGGCGGCTCGAGAACCTGGCAGCCGCGTCGTCGGCCGCCAGGATCACGGCCACGCCGCCGTCGGTGATCGGGGCGCAGTCGTGGCGGCGCAGGGGGTCCGAGACGTACGGCGCCGCCAGCAGCTCGTCGACCGAGGGCGAGCCCTGCAGCTGCGCGTTCGGGTTGTCCTTGGCGGCGTTGCGGTTGCGCTCGGCAATCTGGGCCATCTCCTCCTCGGTGATGGCGCCGGCGTCGAGCATGGCGCGGGCCTGGAGGCCGGCGAGGGCCACCGAGTCCGGCCACAGCGGTCCGTAGTAGTAGGGGTCCAGCTGGCGGGTCAGCACCCGGGGCAGGTCGCCGGGGGACGCCTTGGAGTAGCCGAACACCAGGGCGGTGTCGCAGTGGCCCGCCTGGATCTTCAGCCACGCCTCGTAGAGCGCCCAGGCGCCGTCCATCTCGACGTGGCTCTCCGAGATCGGCGGCCAGGCGCCGACGGCGTCGAGCGTCATCACGAAGCTGAAGGCCTGGCCCGCCAGGTAGTCGGAGCTGCCGGAGCAGACGAACCCGATGTCGTCGATGGTCGCCCCGACCTGGTCCAGGACCTGCCGGATCGCCGGTTCGATCATCTCGGTCTCGGACAGGCCCAGGGCCGCACGACGGTGCGGGGTCTGGGCGACCGAGACGACGGCCACGTTGCGCTGCGGCGCCATCACATGTGTCCCTTCAGCTGCTCGGCGGGGACGTCCGGCTCGTCGATCGGACGCCAGTACCTGATGTTCTCCATGGACGTGGTGAGGTCGGCGTCGTCGACCCAGACGGGCTCGACGCGCATGCCGATGCGCACCTTGTCGTACTCGACCTCGCCGACGGTCCCGTAGAGCGAGACGGCTGCACCGTCGGGCAGGAACAGCGCCGAGACGAACGGGGTGGGCGGCGCGTTCACGCCGAAGCCGATGTGCACGACGCAGAAGGCCGTGATGGTGGCGTGCGGGCCGACCTCGACCTGCTCCGTGGTGGGGATGCCGGTCACCGGGTCCACGCCGCGGTGGCTCACGTAGACGTCCTCGGCGCCCGGCGTGCGCTCGCCGAAGATCTTCTTCTGCTCGAGGCCCCGCAGGAACCGGGTCTGGGTGAGGCCGGGCGAGTAGTCGTAGCGCATCGACGCCGGGATGGTGACCCGCTGGACAGGCTCCACGCCGCCCAGGTCGGGGACGTGCACCTCCGGCTGGCTCCACAGGCCCTCCGGGAAGGTCGAGACGGTGCGGTCGTCGCTCATGCGGCACCTCCGGCCAGCTCGAAACAGGCGATGTCGGTGATCAGGCCCTGGCGCTCCTCGGCCCAGCGGACCTTGACGCGGGCACCGGTCGAGAGCTGGTCGGGCCGGTCCACGTCCACGACGTGGAGCATCGCGGTGTCGGCGCCGTCGAGCTGGACGAGCGCCAGCGCGTAGGGCGCCGGGAGGGGCTGGCCCTCACGGTCGGCGGGGACCCACGACCACGTGGTCACGGTGCCCTCGGTGCCGACCTCGACCATCTCGGTCAGCGGCGCGCCCGTGGAGGGGTCGTACTCGACGGGCGGGCACACGACCCGGCCGTCGGCACCCTTGATCCCCAGGACCCTGCCCTCGCGGAGTCCGGTGTAGAAGGCCCCGACGACCGGCCCGGTCGTGCGGTTGAACCCGTACTCGATGGTCAGCGGGGCGTGCAGCAGGTCGTCGGTCACGCGTCCCCCTCGTGGCTCGTGGACGGACCGGGCCCCGTGCCCGGTCGGCGGGCGCAATCTAGAACACGTTCCACTTC
>CAIYXG010000423.1 GCA_903930035.1 uncultured Actinomycetes bacterium
AGCGCAATCGCGCCGCCGTTCGGGTTCACGGTGTCCATGTCCGGGTGCAGTTCCTTCTCCCATGCCAGCACCACCGAGGCGAACGCCTCGTTGATCTCGAACACGTCGATGGAGTCGATCGACCGGCCGGTGCGCTCCAGCAGGCGCTTGGTGGCGTCCATCGGGCCGGTGAGCATGAGCACCGGGTCCACGCCGACCAGGCAGGTGTCGACCACTCGGGCCCGCGGCGTGAGGCCCAGGGCCTCCGCCTTGGCGGCAGTCATCATGAGCACGGCGGCCGCGCCGTCGGAGATCTGCGAGGACGAGCCGGCGGTGTGGACGCCGTCCTCCCGCGCGACCGGCTTGAGCGTGGCCAGCTTCTCGAGCGTGGTCTCGCGCAGGCCCTCGTCCTTGGTGATGGTGAGGGTGTTGCCGGTGGGCTCGCGGTCCTCGCCCAGCTCGGGAGCCTCCACGGCCACGACCTGGGTGCCGAACCGGTCCTCCGCCCACGCGGAGGCGGCCCGCCGCTGGGACTCCACGGCGAACTCGTCGACGTCGGCGCGGGTCACGCCCCACTGCTCGGCGATGCGCTCCGCGCCCTCGAACTGCGACGTGAACTCGTACTCCGAGAAGTAGGTCTTGGGGATCGGGACGCCGAGGCCGAGCTTCTTGGAGCTGTTGGAGCCGATCGGCACCCGCGACATGGACTCGACGCCGCACGCGATGGCGACGTCGGCCACGCCGGCGCCGACCAGCGCCGTGGCGATGTTGGTGGCCTGCTGCGAGGACCCGCACTGCGTGTCGACCGTGGTGGCGGCGACGCCCATGGGCAGGCCGGCGGCGAGCCACGAGGTGCGGGTGATGTTGAAGGACTGGGCGCCGACCTGGCTGACGCAGCCGCCGACGACCTGGTCGACCACCGACGGGTCGATGCCGGTCCGCTCGACGAGCGCCTTGAGCGCCGCACCCTCCAGGTCGGCCGGGTGGACCCCGCTCAGACCACCGTTGCGGCGGCCGATGGGGGTGCGGACTGCATCGACGATGACGACGTCGTTCGGGGCAAGTTCAGACATGCGGGCATCCTACGGTCCTGCACCGTGGCGGGTGTCAGGCTGCCGGCTGCGAGCGCTGGCTGCGCTGGTTGCGGCCGGCGAGCAGCTCCGCCTCGCGCTCGGCGGCCCGCTGGGTGTCGCGCGCTCGGGCCCGCTGGCGTGCCTCCGCCAGGGCGGCACGTGCCTGGGCCACACCACGACGGCCGACCTCCTTGGGGTCACGCGCCGGCCGGCGCGGCGCGCTGGAGGAGAAGTCCGTGGGGGTGGTGATCGGAAGTCGCTCTGCCATGGGGCCAGTGTGCCGAGCAGGTGCGACACGGGCCACGGGGAGGGGTCCCCGCCTGAGCGTCAGGACAGGTTCGGGCCGGTCAGCACGGAGCCGGGGGCGACCCGGTCAGCACGGCGCCGACGGGGCCACGAGCGGCCAGGGCCGCTCGCGCTCCCACAGCACGCCCAGGTCGAGCAGGAGCGCGTCCTGGTGGTGGGTCGCCGCGACCTGCATGCCCACCGGCAGGCCGTCGAGGTGGCCGACCGGCAGCGACAGGGAGGGGTTGCCCACGATGTTGTAGGGGATCGTCAGGGCGCCGTTGTTCTCGGGCCCCACGTGCTCGTTGCCGACCCGGGTGTTCAGGCCCACCTCGGCCGGGAACGCCACGTCGGGGTTGGTGGCGCTGAAGATGAAGTCGACCTGGTCGAACACGTCGGCGAGCGTCTCGTTCGCCCGGGTCCTGGCCTCCTCGGACCGGGCCATCATGTCGAGGCTGTAGGACTCCTGCGCGACGTGCATGCCGAACGCCATCTCGGGCGTCAGGTCGGGCTCGCACCCGGGCCAGCGGTCGCCCAGCTCGGCCTTGAGGCTGGCCAGGTTGCCGATCGCCCACTCCAGCCCCAGGCCGGGGAGCTGCACGGGGACGTCGACGACCTCCAGCCCTGCGGCCCGGGCCAGCTCCTGTCCGGCCTCGACGATCATCTGGGCCAGCAGGGGGTTGACCACGGCGACACCCAGGTCGGGCGTGATGACGACCTTCTTGCCGCGCAGGTCGTGGTGGTACGAGCCCAGGTTGTGCTCCCAGCCCTCGACCTTCGGCAGCGAGTACGGGTCGCGGGAGTCGTACCCCGAGGTGACGTCGTAGTAGCGGGCGATGTCACGGATGGACCGGCACATCACGCCCGTCACGACGGTCATCGGGTGGATCGAGGTCTGGGGGCCGCGGGGGATGCGCCCGACGGTGCCCTTCATGCCGGGCAGGCCGCAGAACGCGGCGGGGATGCGGATCGAGCCGCCGCCGTCGCCGCCCGACGCCAGCGTGGTGATCCCGCCGGCCACCGCCGCTGCGCTGCCGCCGGAGGACCCGCCGGCGGTGCGGCCCTCCTGCCACGGGTTGTGGGTGACGCCGTTGAGCTTGGTGACGCTCACGTTGAGGCCGCCGAACTCCGACGCCGGGGTGAGGCCGAACGGCACGACGCCGCCGAGCTCCTCGGCCCGGCGGATGCCCGTCTCGGTCGTCGTGGCCACGCGGTCCTGGAAGACGAGGCAGGCGTCGGTGTCGGGCCACCCCTTGTAGCGGCTGAGCTCCTTGACCCCGAACGGCACGCCGCCGAAGGGAAGGTGCACGTCGGCGGCGTCGGCCTTGGCCTGGGCCAGCGCCGGGTCGACGAACGAGAAGGCGTTGAGCCCGCTGCGGTCCACTGCGGCGAGCGTCGCGTCGAGCTCCTCCCTCGGGGACCGGCCCTTGGCCCGGAACTCCTCCACCAGCGAGCAGGCGTCCCCCTGCCACGGCATGTCGACCATCTGAACTCCTCGAACGTCGTCGTCGGCGCCTGACGCTAACCGTGATCGTGGGCGGTGTTCGACCCTGCGTAGGGTGGCCGGATGGACCGACTTGGCATGACCGTCCCGTTCCTCGACGTCCCGCTGGCCGAGCAGCGCGACTGGGTCAAGGAGCTGGCCGACCGTGGCTGGACCGACGTGTGGTCCGCCGAGGCCGACGGCTACGACGCGTTCACGCCGCTGGCACTGGCGTCGGCCTGGGCCCCCGAGCTGCGGCTCGGCACGGCGATCGTCCCGGCCTACACCAGGTCCCCGGCGCTCATGGCCCAGTCGGTGGCCACCATGGCCGCCGCCGCCCCGGGCCGGTTCGTGTTCGGCATCGGCACCTCGAGCGACGTCATCGTCGAGCGGTGGAACGGGATCCCGTTCGAGGAGCCCTACCGGCAGGTGCGCGACATGGTGCGGTTCGTGGGCGACGCGATGTCGGGCGACAAGGTGTCGGCCACGGTCGGCAACCGTGAGATCAACGGGTTCCGCCTGGGCGTGAAGTTGGCCGAGCCGCCCAAGGTCATGGTGGCGGCGCTGCGCCCCGGCATGCTGCGCCTCGCCGGCCGGGAGAGCGACGGCGCCATCATCAACTGGCTGTCGGCCGACGACGTCCGCACGGTGGCGCCCGTGGTCCACGGCGCGGCGCCCGACGGTGCGGCACGAGAGGTCGTGGCCCGGATCTTCGTGATGCCCGACGCCGACCGCGCAACCGTCCTGTGGCTCGGCCGACGGATGATCGCCTCCTACCTGAACGTGCCGGTGTACCGGGCGTTCCACGAGTGGCTGGGCCGGGGCGACGAGCTCGCCGAGATGTGGCGGCTCTGGGCCGAGGGCGACCGCGCTGCCGCCACGGACGCCATCCCTGAGAAGGTCGTCGACGAGCTCATCGTGTCGGGTCCTGCCGCGGCGTGCCGCGAGCACGTCGAGCAGTACCGGGCCAACGGCGTCACGACACCGTGCGTCGCGCTCCTGGCCGCGGGGGAGGACCAGCGCACGGCCTTCCGGGCGCTCTCGCCCTCGTAGGCCGTCGGCCCGCCTTCCGGGTGCCCGGTGCTGGAGAGCGCCGCTGGACTGGTCGGGACTGGTCTGGCCTGCACAGGCTCCGCCTGTCCCGGTGTGGTCGTCGCTGGTCTGGGCCGCTCTCCTCTGACTTCTGCTCTGACCTGGGAGTCTGGTCGCGCCATGTGAGCAGACTTTTCTGAGGTTTTCTGCCGTTTGCTGTTGCTACGTGTCGCATGGTGGCATATTGTCGAACACGTGTTCGACGTGCCCGCCGCCCAGACCTTCGCCGATGCTTCCGTCG
>CAIYXG010000424.1 GCA_903930035.1 uncultured Actinomycetes bacterium
CCGTGTAGGCGTTGTGCTCGAGGGTGTTCATCGGGCTCCCGTGGCCCAGGAACACGGCGGGGGCGGCAGCAGAGTTCACGGGCGTGCAGACCCGCTGTGCCCGAGGATTGTTCCACCGGACCGCCCCGGGCGGGCTGACGCGCAGGGGCCCGCGACCGTTAGCGTGGGGCCGGATGGACGGTGGACCCCAGACCCAGGACCCGGGATCTTCCGCGCCCGACAGCACCCGGGCGCTGGCCGGCCGCACGCTCGACTTCCACCGGCTGGTGGAGGACGGGTTCTCCTCGCTGCTGGCGCTGCCCGACGAGGAGCTCGACGCCGGCCTCACCCGGATGCTCGCCTCCATCGCCGAGTTCCTGGGGGCCGACCGGGGCTACGTCATCGGCTACGACCTCGACGCGCAGCGGACCACCATGACGCACGAGTGGTGCGCCGACGGGGTGCCGTCGGCCATGCCGAGCGAGCAGGACCGGTCGTTCGCGGACCATCCTGAGCAGCAGGCCCGCATCCTGAGCAACCAGATCAACGAGGTGCGCGACACGGGCGACCTCCCGCCCGACTGGCAGGTCGACCAGGCGTACTTCGAGGAAGAGGGCATCACCGCCATCGTGGAGGTGCCGTTCTTCCTGGAGGGCCAGGTCAAGGGCCTCGTCGGGTTCGACAGGGTCACGGGCCCTGCGTCGTGGCGGGCCGAGGACCTGCCGCTCCTGCGCAGCGTGGCGGCCCTGACCGAGCAGGTCCTGGCGCGCCAGATCACCGCGGAGGCGGTCCGGCTGGCGGTCGGCCAGAGCGCGGCGGTGTTCGAGCACTCCCCGCTCGGGATCCTGGTCCTGAACGCCGACGGGCTCATCGTCGAGGCCAACCAGGCGGCGGGACGGATCTTCTCGGTGCCGGCCTCGCACCTCCTGGGCACGTTCGGCTTCATGCACGTCCACCCGGACGACGCCGAGCGGATCAACAGCCTCTGGCGGGAGCTCGCCGCGACCCCCGACGTCGACAGCGCCACCATCGAGGTCAGGACGCACGAGCTCGCCGGGCACCGCTGGATCCGGTGCGACATTGCGTGCCTGCGCGACGCTGCGGGCGCCATCGAGCAGTGCACGGTCCACCTGTCCGACATCGAGACCAACCGTGCCACCGACGCCGCCCTGACCCTGAGCCTCCACCGGTTCGACCGGCTCGTGGAGGCCCTCCCCGAGGCCGTCGTGGTGCTCGACGAGCACGGCAACATCCAGACCGCCAACCCGGCCGCCGCCGAGATGGGCCGGCGGCTGCTCGCCGCCGGGCTGCCCCGGGTCGACGGCCGGCCCGACCTGCCGCCGGGCTCCACCGACGGGTTCGACCGCGCCCTGGCCACGGCCCTCCGGACCGGCCGGCCGACCAACTACGAGATGCGCATCGAGTGCCCCGACGGGACCGAGGTCTGGACCGAGGGCACCGTGGTGCCCGACCCGCTGACGGCGGGTGGTGGCTACACGCTCCTCTACCGCGACACCTCGGAGCGGCGCCGGCAGGAGCGGGAGCTGGAGCGCCAGGCCACCCACGACGAACTGACCGGCCTCCCCAACCGCACCGCCTTCATGCAGCGCCTGGGCCAGGAGTGCCGGCGGATCGGCACCGACCTCCGCTCGGTCGCGGTCCTGTTCCTCGACCTCGACGACTTCAAGGCCGTCAACGACTCGCTCG
>CAIYXG010000425.1 GCA_903930035.1 uncultured Actinomycetes bacterium
CACCCCGACGGACCGGCGGCACCGACGGGCGTCCGGTCGCGCCCGGCCCCGCCGCTGGTCGGTGTCCGGCACGGCCGTCGTGCTCCTGCTCGCCGTGGTCGGCGCCGGCATCACCGTGACGACGCTGTTCCCGGGCCAGCGTGCCTCCACCGCCGGCCGGCCCACCACCGACTCGGGGCGGACCGTCGGACCGGAGGTCCCGGCCCAGCCGTCCGCCGGGTGCCGGTCGGCCAACACCTCGAGCGGGGTCTCCACCCCGGCGCTCCGGGTCGGCGAGACCGACCGGACCTACCGGCTCGCCGTGCCCAGGGCGAGCGTCCCCGTCGGCGGCACCGACACGCCGAAGCCGCTCCTCCTCGCCGTGCCGGCCGGCGGCCAGGGTGCGGCCGGCTTTGCGGCGGTCACCGGGCTCGAGGAGGCCGCCGGCCGCTCGGCGGTCGCCACGCTCGAGCCGGCGGCACCGTGGTTCTCGGTCAACGTCGACCAGGACACCCGCCGGCCCGACGACATCGCCTACGCCCTCGCCGTCGTCGAGGACGTCACGGCGGACCACTGCATCGACCTGCACCGGGTCGTCGTGGTCGGGAGCGGTGTCGGCGGCCGCCTGGCCGGCGCGCTCGGCTGCGTCCGCCCGACGGTGTTCGCGGCGGTCGTGTCGGTCGGCGAGGCGTTCCTGCCGCAGCCCTGCATCCTCGAGCCGCCCGTCTCGCTGCTCGAGGTCGTGCCACGGCCGGTGGGCACGGGGGCCGACCCGGCCGCGGCGGGCGCCAGCGTCGCCGCGGCGTGGGCGACGTCGCTCGGCACCACGCGCGGCCCGGCCTCGGTCGGCCGCACCGACGGCTCGGTCGTCACCGACTGGACCGGCGGACGCTGGGGCTCGGTCGTGCGCTTCGTGGACGCACCCGCCGGCGGCGGCGCGTGGCCCGAGGGCACGACGCCGCAGGTCGTGGACTTCGCCCGGGCCACGGCACGGTCCAACTGAGCAGCGGTCCTCCTGGGTCCGGCCGGCGCCTCAGCGGAACGGCGGCCCGGACACCCAGGCCACCAGGGAGTGGCGGCAGCCGTCGCGCAGGGGCAGCACCCGGTGGTACTCGAAGCTCGGGAAGACGACCACGGTGCCCTGCCGGCTGCTCGCCTCGGTGAAGGCGGCGAGGTGCTCGTCGTCGTAGTCCTCGGCCACCTCGAAGAACTGGAGCTCGGCCCCGCGGTAGTCCGCGGGGTCGTCCAGCTGGAGGACGAGCGACAGCTTGCGGTGCGACACCGGCGCGTCCAGGCCGTCCTGGTGCCAGGTGTAGAAGGCGCCCGGCCGGTCGTAGGTCGTGAACTGCAGGTCCTCCTCGAACCCGGTCAGGTCGAACCCGTACCGCCGGTTGGCCCGGGCGGCCACGACGGCGAGCTTCTCGTAGACCCAGTCCGTCTCCGTTCCGGGCGGCAGCCACGCGGTCGCCGAGTCGCGCACGCGCCCGTCGTCCACGCCCTCGCCGTCGGTGCCCTCGAGCTCGCCACGGCCCCCGGGCAGCGAGCGTCCCAGCGCCACGATGCGGGCGCACTGCGCCGGGGTGAACGCCCGGTGGTGGAACTCGTACGGGACGTAGTCGGGGGTGGCCGGCCGCGGGAGCAGCGGCCGCTCGTACAGCGGCTCGGGCACGTGCTCAGTCCGCGCTGTAGAAGACGGTCTTCTGCTCGGTGTAGTGGTCGAGCGCCGACTGGCCGAGCTCGCGGCCGATGCCCGACCGCTTGAACCCGCCGAACGGCAGCTCGTAGCGCACCGACCGGTTGGTGTTGACCGACATCACACCGGTCCGCACCGCCGAGGCCACCCGGACGGCACGGCCCAGGTCGCGCGTCCAGAGCGTGCCGGACAGCCCGTAGTCGCTGTCGTTGGCGATCTGCACCGCCTGCGCCTCGTCGTCGAAGGGGATGACGGTGACCACCGGGCCGAAGATCTCCTCGCGGGCCACCCGCATGGAGTTGTCGGCGCCCGCCACCACGGCGGGCGTCAGGTACCACCCGGGGCCCGACTGCTCGCCGCCGCACAGGACCTCCGCGCCCTCGGACCGGGCCACGTCCAGGTACTCCAGGCTCGTGGCCCGCTGGCCCTCCGAGATCATCGGGCCGATCTCGGTGGACTCCAGCGCCGGGTCGCCCACCGAGAGCTTCCCGGTCCGCTCCACGAGCCGGGCCACGACGTCGTCGTACACGCTGCGCTCCACCAGCAGCCGGCTGCGGGCGCAGCAGTCCTGGCCGGCGTTGGCGAACACCGAATACGGGATCGCGTCGACGGCGGTCTCCAGGTCGGCGTCGGCGAACACGATCGCCGCGGACTTGCCGCCCCGCTCGAGCGAGACGCGCGTCATGTTGTCCGCGACCCGCCGCAGGATCCCGGCGCCGGTCACGGAGTCACCGGTGAACGAGATCTTGTTGACCAGCGGGTCGCCCACCAGCGCGTCGCCCACGGTGGCGCCCGGGCCCGGGACCACGTTCACGCACGCCGGGGGCACGCCCGCCTCGACCAGCACGTCGCCCAGCATGAGCGCCGTCAGCGGCGTCAGGGACGCCGGCTTGAGCACGACCGGGTTGCCGCACGCCAGGGCCGGGGCCAGCTTCCACGTGGCGATGAGCATCGGGAAGTTCCACGGCACGATCAGGCCGCACACGCCCACCGGCACGCGCATGACCACGCCCAGGCCGGCGTCCTGAGTCGGCACGACCGCGCCCAGGTGCTTGTTGGCGGCACCGGCGTAGTACTCGAAGACGTCGGCCATCGCGCCGGCCTCCCAGCGCGCGTCCTCGATCGTGTGCCCGGCGTTCAGCACCTCGGCCTGCGCGAAGTCCTCGAGCCGGTCACGGATGATCCCCGCGACGCGGAGCAGCACCTTGCCGCGGTCGGTGGCGCTCACCGACGACCACGTCCCGGCGGCAAAGGCGCCGGCGGCGGCGTCCACGGCGTCACGCAGGTCCTTCGGCCCCGCCTGCGCCACCCGTCCCACGACCTGCCCGGTCGCCGGGCTGGAGATGGTGAAGGTGTCGCCCTCCTCGGCGTCGCGGCGGACGCCGGCGACGACCAGCTGGTGGGTGGGGAGTTCGGTCTCGGCCATAGGACGGGAGTGTAGGGAGCGTTAGGGTGCCGGACGTCACCGACGCCCCCGTACGAAAGCAGGACACCGATGGGACGCCTCGACCACAAGGTCGCACTGATCACCGGCGCAGCCTCCGGGCTGGGCCGCGTCGCCGCCGAGCGGTTCGCCGCCGAGGGCGCCACCGTGGTGGTCGCCGACCTCGGCGACGGCAGCGAGACGGTCGCGGCGATCACTGCGGCCGGCGGCACCGCCAGCGCGGTCGTCTGCGACGTGGCCGACGAGGACTCCGTCGCCGCGGCGGTCGCGCACGCGGTCGACGCGCACGGCGGCCTGCACGTGCTCTACAACAACGCCGGCGTCTCCCTGGGCGACGACGACGGCCCCGAGAACACCACCGTCGCCACGTGGGACACCACCCTCAAGGTCAACGTCACCGGGCTCGCCCTGTGCTGCAAGCACGGCATCCCCGCCATGCTCAAGACGGTCGAGGCCGGCGGCCCCGGCGTCGGCGCCGGCGGCGCGTCGATCGTCAACGTCGCCAGCTTCGTCGCCCACCTGGGCGCCGCCACCCCGCAGATCGCCTACACCGCGTCCAAGGGTGCCGTGCTGTCCATGACCCGTGAGATCGCGGTCATCTACGCCCGCCAGGGCCTGCGGGCCAACGCCCTGTGCCCGGGCCCGGTCCTGACGCCACTGCTCGCCAAGTACCTGTCCGACGAGGAGAAGCGCCAGCGCCGCCTGGTGCACATCCCGATGGGCCGGTTCGGCGAGGCCGTCGAGATCGCCAACGGTGCCCTGTTCCTGGCCTCCGACGAGTCCTCGTTCATGACCGGCCAGTCACTGCTCGTCGACGGCGGCATCACGGCCGCCTACACGACCCCCGAGTAGCCGGCATCCC
>CAIYXG010000426.1 GCA_903930035.1 uncultured Actinomycetes bacterium
AACCCGGCCTGCGCAGCCAGGTGGACGAACAGCGACACCTCGACGTGGGCCACCACCGCCGAGTCGTAGCGGGTGCCCCTGATGGTCCGGCTGCCATCGGGCGCCAGGACCGTCGCCCACTCCTCCGGCTGGATGCCGAAGCTCAGCGTCGGGGCCTCGAACTTGAGCGGGGCGAACGTGTAGAAGAGCGGCCGGCCACCCTGCCGGACGCTCCGGTAGAACGCCGGGTGGTCGCCGTAGGTGTCCACGACGTGGACGATCCATGCCCGGGCCTCGGCGGCCGAGGCGTAGGCGGGCTCGAGCAGGAACGTGACGCGGAGGCCGTGGCGCGCTGCGGCGTCCAGGATCAACGGCGTGGCCCGGTCCCGCCGGTCCTGGGGTCCCCACCACGACACGACGACGACGTCGACGCCCGCGCCGGCGATCTCGCCCATCTGCCGCTCCACCGTCGCCGGGTCCATGCTGCTGTAGAGGCCCGCCTGGGGCCAGTAGTTGGCCCCGATGTCGTCCGGCGCCTCGGCCATCAGCCCGGTCGGCCGGTTGGTGCCGTCCAGGACCGGGTGGGTCCAGTTGAGGTAGGCCCCGTCGGTCTCGGGGTTCCCGTACCAGGGGTAGTAGGCGATGTGGACCTCGGGCGCTGCGGGCGCCGTGGCGGCGGGCGGCCGGGAGGTGCAGGCCGCGGCGACGAGCGCAGCAGCGGCCAGGACGAGCCCGAGGCGTCGTACCGGCCGCCGACGCAGCGACGCGACCACGTGCGGCCGTCCCGGTCAGGCCTGGTAGGCCGGGGTGCCGCCGAGATAGGTCTCGCTGATCTCGATCTCCGGCCAGCCGTCGGGGTCGCTCGACCACGGGTCGTCGGAGGCCACGGCGAAGTCGGCGAGCTTGCCGACCGCCAGCGTGCCGCGGTCGTCGGCATGGATCTGCCACGCGGCGTGGGTGGTGATGGCGGCCAGCGCCTGCTCCGGCGTGACGCACTCGGCAGGGTTGAGCACGCTGCCGTCGGCCTTGAGCCGGCGCTGCACCCCCGTGCGGGCGGCCAGCAGCGGGTCGATGTCGGTCACGTCGAAGTCCGAGTGGATGGAGGGACGCAGCCCGGCGTCGTACGCGGACTTCAGGCGGTCCAGCCGGTTGGCGCGCTCCGGGCCCAGGATGGTGTCGCGGAACGCGGCGCCCCAGAAGTAGACGTGGTTCATGAGGAAGCTGGGGGAGACCCCGGCCGCCGCCATGCGCCGCAGCTGGTCGTCGGTGGCGAACGAGACGTGCTCGAACCGGTGGCGGAGGTCGCCGGGGTACTTCGGGAGCAGGTCCTCCGCGGCCGTGAGCGCGAACTCGATGGCGGCGTCGCCGTTGGTGTGGACCATGAGCTGCCAGCCGGCGTCGAGGCCGATGCCCAGCACCTCGTGCATGCCCTCGGGGGTCCAGTTGGCCTTCCCGCCCGCGACCTCGCCCATGTAGGGCTGCATGAAGTAGCCGGACCGGCCCTGGTTGGAGCCGTCGGTGATGACCTTCCAGGCGTCGGCGCGGACCATCTCGTCGCCGCTGAACGGGGTGACGCCGGCGGCGGCCCAGTCGGCCGCGACCTGGGCGGGCGTCTTGCCGTCGACCACGGAGAACTGGGCCGTGGAGACGCGCACCGGGAGGCGGGCAGCGCCGTTGAGCTGGTGCAGGAGCGCGTACTCGCCGACGCCGGCGAGCGCGCCGGTCGCCGACTCGCGGACCGAGGTGACGCCACGGCGCGCCGCGGTGTTCAGGATCTGGCCGATGCCGGCCACGATGTCCTGCTGGGTCGGCTTGGGCAGCGCCGAGATCATGGCCAGCTGCGCCGGCGCCTCGCCGATGGTGCCGTTGAGCCGGCCGTCGGTCCGGCCGAACACACCACCCGGCGGGTCGGGCGTGGCGTCGGTGACGTTGGCGGCCGCGAACATCGCCGAGTTGCCGTAGAAGAAGTGGCCCGAGGAGTTCATGACCAGCACCGGGTTGTCCGGGGCGACCTGGTCGAGCATGTCGCGGGTGAGCACGGGCTCGCCGGGGTAGAGGATCGGGTCGAAGTGCTTGCCCAGCACGGCCTGGCCCGGCGCGGCCTTCTGCGCCTCGGCCTTGACCAGCGCCAGGACGTCGTCGAACTTCGGGCAGCGCTCGTGGGACATGTCGGTCCACGTCAGGCTGAGCAGCGACGTCCAGATGTGCATGTGGGGGTCGACAAGACCAGGGATGACCACGCCGTCGGGCGAGATCGTCGTGGTGGAAGGGCCCACCAGCGCGTCCATGTCGGCCTTGGTGCCGATCCCGATGATCTGGCCGCCCGAGACGGCCATGGCCTCGGCCGACGGGAGCGACGGGTCGCCGGTGGAGATCCTGCCCACCACGAGGAGGTCGGCGCGCTCTCCGACCTGGACGCCCCGCGCGTGGTGCGCCGGCTCGACGCCCGTGGCGCCCGCGGACAGGCCCTCGTCGAGGTGGGCCCTGGCGACCGGGCTCGTGGAACAGCAGGAATGCGACATGAGGTGTCTCCCTTCGGTGGGGGGTGAAACTACTCGGCCGGCCCCGGGAGGCTGAACTTCCACACGTCGTCGTCGACGTTGAGGTACTGCGTCGGGTCGAAGAAGTTGAAGGTCTCGCGGTCGCCGCCGAACGTGAGCAGCTGCTCGCCCGCACCGTCGGGCCCGGCGGGCACGACCACGGTGTCGTAGTCGTAGCGGACGTCGTCGGACGAGCGGGCGTTCCAGGGGGACCCCTGGGCCCGGGTCCAGCTGGCACCGTCCTCGCTGACCCAGAGGTCGGTCGGGCTCATCCGGCCGAACAGGTCGAGCGGGTTGGGGCTCTGGCCGTACCCGCCGAAGCAGACGAACGTCCCCTCGAGCAGGTCGCAGGTGTGCCCCGGGCGCGGGGACCAGCCCGCGGCCGGGGTGACCAGCTCCCAGTCGGCGCCGTTGCGGGTGCGCCACACGTCGTTGAAGTACGGCGGTGGGAACCCGGTGAACCCGTACTCGCCGCCGAGCAGGTAGAGGTACCCGTCCTTGACCACGGTGGCGCCGCCGGCCCGGGCCGGCCAGGGGGCGGACGCCGTCGCGAGCTCCCAGTTCACGCCGTCCGCCGACTTCCAGACGTCGCGGAAGATCTTCCGGGTCGGGGGGCCGCCGACGATGCTCACGTCGTCGTTGACCGAGCCGCCCATCACGTAGATCACGTCGTCGAGGACGGCCGCGCTCAGGCCGGCACGCCCTGCCCAGGGGGCCGACGCCGTGAGCAGCTCCCAGCTGGCGCCGTCGGAACTGGCCCAGACGTCGTTGAAGAACTCCGACCTCGACACGAACCGTGGGGAGCAGAACAGGCTCCCGTCGCAGGCCGGGTTGGCAACCAGGGGAAAGTTCTGGCCGCCGAGCACCACCATGCGCCCGTCGTGCACGACCACCTCGTGGTAGGCCCGGGCCTTCCAGTGGGACGCGTCGTCGGTGGTCAGGACCTGCTGCCAGGTGCGGCCGTCGTCGTCGCTGCGCCAGACGTCGCCCCAGATGGTGGAGTTGCCCGGGACCGGCCCGTCGGGGAACGGCAGCGGGGCCTTCGGGGTGCGTCCGCCCACTAGGTAGACGGACCCGCCCAGCCGGACGGTCTCGACGCCGGCCCGTCGGCCCCACGGGGCGTCGTCGCCGACCTGCGTCCAGCGGTGGTCGTCGAACCGGGTGCTCTGCTCGGGCGCCTGGGGTGCGGGGGCGCAGGCCGCGACGAGGGCCCCGAGGGCGACGACGAGGGCGGCTGCCCTGAGGCGTGCGGACTTCGTCATGGGCATGGTGAACAGCTCCCGCCGGTCCAGTGTTCCGGCGGCGGGCCGGGCACCTGTCAGGCGAGGGTACCCAGTCCCGGCCAGATGGCAAGCGGGGGCTAGCGGTCCTGCAGGCCCTTGCCGGCCAGGATCTTCGGCGCGTACTTCCGCACCCGGCCGGTGCGTGTCGCGGACTGCTTCGCCCCGCCGAAGTAGATGTTGTAGGCCCGCCGCCGGCCCGGGGTGAGCGCCTCGAACGCGGCCCGGAGCGCCGGGTCCGCGTCGAGCTCGGCGACCAGCTCGGCCACCAGCTCGGGCTCGGGGGCGGGGCCGACGGTCAGCCCGGCCTGCTCGACCGCCACGGCGTTGTCGACCAGCCGCCGCACCGTCGGCGCCATCTGCTCCACCTCGGCGACCGACGTGAAGAACAGCCGGCGCGCCGAACGTGAGTTGGGCCCGTTGTCGACCAGCACGCCGTCGGGGTCGTCGAGCAGCTCCCCCTTGAAGAACCCCAGGGTCAGCCCGGCGTTCATCTCGCCCATGACCGCGATGTTCTTGCCGTCGTGGGTGTAGCAGGGCTGCCGCCACTTGACCTCCTCGGTGAGGCCGGTCTGCAGCAGGACCGTGCGGAGGGCGGCCATCTCCTGGGGCCACTTGGCGGCGTTCGCCACGAGCACGTCGACATCAGGGTTCAACTGGGCTCCTCGGACACGGGTGGGCGGCACGGGGTGACGTCCGGAGGCTACTTGCCCGAAGTACCTTCCCGGCCGTGGAGTGGATCTCGAACCCTGACGTCTGGTCGGCACTGGCGACGCTGCTCTTCCTCGAGGTGGTGCTCGGGGTCGACAACGTCATCTTCATCTCGATCCTGGCCAGCAAGCTGCCGGCCGAGCAGCAGGACAAGGCCCGGCGGACGGGCCTTCTGGCCGCCGGCGGCATGCGCATCCTGCTGCTGCTGGGCGTCGGCTGGATCATCACCCTCAAGAAGGACCTGTTCGAGGTGGCGGGCATCGGGTTCTCCGGCAAGGACCTGATCCTGCTGGCCGGCGGGGTCTTCCTGCTCTGGAAGGCCACCAACGAGATCCACCACAAGCTCGAGGGCGAGGAGGGTCACGCGTCGGCCAAGGTGGCGCCGACGTTCGCCGCCGTCATCGTGCAGGTGCTGCTGCTCGACATGGTGTTCTCGGTCGACTCGGTGATCACGGCGGTGGGGATGACCGAGTACGTCGGGGTGATGGTGGCGGCCGTCCTGGCCTCGATCGTGATCATGCTCGTGGCCTCCCGCAGCATCTACGAGTTCGTCAACCGCCACCCCACGGTCAAGATGCTGGCGCTGGCCTTCCTCATGCTGATCGGCGTCACGTTGCTGGCCGAGGGGTTCGGGCAGAAGATCCCGAAGGGCTACGTCTACTCGGCCATCCTGTTCTCGGTGTTCGTCGAGGCGCTCAACATCCGGGCCAAGAAGTCCTCGAAGCACTCGGCCCAGCCGGTGCACCTGCACGAGGCCTACGTCGACGACGCGGCGGCGCCGTCGGCTACGGACGCACCGGACTGACGTCGAACGAGACGAACCGGATGCCCTCGGGAGGGTCCGAGGCGGCCCGCTGGTCGTTGACCCCCTGGACCACGGCCTCGTAGAGCAGGCCGACCCGGGTGCCGTCGGTCGCCATGGAGGAGTAGGCCGACGGCCCGCGCCGGACCACCTTGCCGAACTGCCACGAGACGGTCTCGTCGGTCGAGACGTACAGGCTCAGGTCGTGGCGCACGGGCGGGACCAGGCCGAACGGCGCCGTCCACTCCGGCACGTTGGCGTAGAGCACCGTGGCCGAGCCCGTGGCCGGGTCGACGGTGCGGGCCAGGCTGCCGTTGACCCCGAAGGCCGGCTCGGGCAGCACCGACCGGCCGAGGTCGGACCACGTGCTGCCGCCGTCGGCGCTGTACGCCTGGGAGCGTCGGCCGTCGTACAGGTAGGTGCGGGAGCTCATGTAGAGGCGCCCGTCGCCCAGCTCCACCACGCTGTCCTCGCCCACGCCGGCCTGGACCGTCGTGCTGGTCCGCCAGGTCGCCCCGTGGTCGTCGCTGGTAAGTACGCAGTTGGAGCCGCTCGGCCGCCCGGCGAGCGACTCGAGCAGGAGCGGCAGCTCCGGGGCGACGGTGGCCCGGCACATGACGACGAGGCGGCCGGCGTGCGGCCCGGACCGCAGGGCGATGCCCGCACCGGGGCCGCCGGGGTCGCCCACGACGCCGGCGGCGTTGGGGAGCACCACGAGCGGGCGGGCCGTCCACGTGGCCCCGTCGTCGTCCGACGTGTAGAGGTCGCGGCCCAGCACCAGGACGCGGCCCGTGGCCGGGTCGACCACGCCGGCGGTGTCGCCGTCGGCGGTCGAGGTGTTGGTCGCGACCTCGTGGTACTCCCAGGACCGTCCGCCGTCGCGGCTGGTGGCGGCGCGCAGGACCGACGGCGCTGCGTCGTCGATCGAGCCGGCGCGGACCGTGGCCACGGCCACCAGCGCGCCGGGGGTGCGGAGCAGCACCGGGATCCGGGGGTACTCGCCCCGGGCGGGGTCGACGGGAAAGACCAGGGTGTCGACGTCGGGCACCAGGTCCGTGCCAGGGCCGGTCCCGTTGCGGGCGAACGAGACGGCCGGGTCGGCGGGCAGCAGCGTGGAGATCGACTGCACGTCCGGCGCCGCGGCGCACGACGTCCCGGCCACGGCGACCGCGGCCGCCACGACCGCGCACCGCAAAGAAGGTGGGAGGACCCGCACCCTCCGCACGGTACGGACGCCGGGCCCCGGGGGCAACGACGGGTCAGGCCGGGGTGACCCGGGCCCCGGGGAACCCGCCCTCGTCGCGCCAGCGCTCGAGGTAGCCGACGTAGTCGAGGAGCGACCCGGTGTAGGTCAGGTTGCGGCGGGCCTTGGGGTTGTTGCCCTGCTCGGAGTTGTAGTAGCCGGGCGTGCAGCTCATGGAGTACCCGGCGATCTTGCCGGCCTCCTTCATGAGCACCATGTGCCACTCCTCCTCGGCCTCGGGCGTGGCCTCGATGGTCCGGATCCCCTGGGCCTCGCACTGGCCGATGAGCCAGGCGACGTGGTTGGCCGACTCCGACAGGAAGTGCAGGAAGTTGGTGCCGAACCCGGCCTGCACGATCGAGATGAACATCATGTTGGGGAACTCGGCCGAGAGCACCCCGTGCAGGGTGTGGGCGCCGTCGTGCCACCGCTCGCTCATCCTGACCCCGTCCCGGCCGACCGGGTCGAACCCCAGGCGCCGGTCCAGGTCGGTGGTGACCTCGAAGCCCGAGGCGAAGATCAGCAGGTCGAGCGGGTACTCGGTGCCGTCGACCACCACGCCGCGCTCGTTGACCGAGTCGACGCCCTGGCCGTCGGTGTCGACGAGGTGCACGTGGGGCTCGTTGAAGGCCGGCAGGTACTCGTCGTGGAAACACACGCGCTTGCAGTGCTTGCCGTACCAGGGCTGGAGCTTCTCCGCGGTCTCGCGGTCCGTCACGATCTTGGCGACGCGGTCGCGGAGCTCCTGCATGGTCTCGAAGTCCGACAGGTCGACCGCGGTCTGCTCCTCGGGCGTCGCGGCGCGCGACTGCGTGTCGTCCCACATGACGTGGGTCCACCCGTCGTGGACCTGGTCCACCTCGGGCTTCTTGCCGGTCACGGCCTGCGTGAAGTTGCGGATGCGCTCCGCCTGCCACCCCGGCTCCAGGCTCTGGAACCAGGCCTCGTCGGTCGGGCCGTTGTTGCGCTCGCCGACGGCGGACGGGGTCCGCTGGAAGACGAACACCTCCTTGGCGGACGCCGCCAGGCGCGGCACGACCTGCACGGCGGTCGCGCCGGTGCCGATGATGCCGACCCGCTTGTCGGCCAGGTTGGCCATGACCTCGTCGGGCCCGCCGCCCGTGTAGCCGTAGTCCCAGCGGCTGGTGTGGAAGGCCTTGCCGCCGAAGGTCTCGATCCCGGGGATGCCGGGCAGCTTGGCCTTGGCCAGGATGCCGCCCGCGGCGACCACG
Organism: uncultured Actinomycetes bacterium; assembly: GCA_903930035.1. GTDB lineage: Bacteria > Actinomycetota > Acidimicrobiia > Acidimicrobiales > Microtrichaceae > CAJANQ01. The sequence goes on from CAIYXG010000426.1 coordinate 7,788, forward strand.
AAGCGGGCCGTCACCCGGTCGCCCCGGTCGGTCGTCACGACCCACCGTCCGGCGGCGTCGTCCCACTCGGCCGAGTCGACGACCGTGTGGAAGAGCGCCCGCTCGTACAGCCCGAACGTGCGGCCGATCCGCTGGCAGTGCTCGAAGATCTCCGGGGCGCCCGCGTACCGCATCTTGGGCATGTAGCCCGTCTCCTCGAGCAGCGGCAGGTAGGTGTACGACTCCACGTCGCACATGCAGCCGGGGTAGCGGTTCCAGTACCACGTGCCCCCGAAGTCGCCCGCCTTGTCGAGCATGAGGAAGTCCGAGATGCCCTCGTCGAGCAGGTGCTTGGCGACGAGCATCCCGGCGAAGCCGGCACCCACGAGCAGGACCTCGACGTCCTTGGTGACGGCGTCGCGCGGCTCGACCGGGCTGAACGGGTCCTTGTCGTACTCCTCGAAGTCGCCCTTGAGCTCCTGGAACTGGTCCAGGCCGTCCCGGCGGAGCCGCTTCTCCCGCTCCTGCTGGTACCGGGCGCGGGCCTCGGCGAGCAGCTGGGACTCGGGGGATTCAGACTCGGTCATGCGTGCGTCCTTCGGTGCCGGGGGGCTCGACCCGCCCACATTAGGACCGAACGAGCGTTCAGAGGACAGTCGGCGCTGCACCCGTGGGCCGTGCCGGTCACCCGACGACGTCCCACAGCCCGGCGAAGTAGCTCTGGCGGGCGTCGGTGCCGTCGAGCAGCGCGTGGCCGCGTGGTGCGGCGCGGCCCGCGAGCCAGGCGCCGACCTGCTCGGCGGCGTCGTCGGTCATCTCGTGGCCGCCGTCGGACTCGACGTAGGTCAGGTCCAGCCCGACGTCGCGCAGGAGCGCCGCGCCGGACCGGGACATCTCGATGGGCGCGAAGTGGTCCCGGTGCGCGCTGGAGAGGAGGTAGGGCCGGCCGGCCGCGGCAGCGAGGTCGACGCGGAACCCCGGGATGCTCGGCGGGAACGAGCAGATGCCGAACCCGGCCGCCGGACGGTGCGCGACGTCGGCGCCGAGCAGCAGGCCGAGCGCCATGCCGCCGCCCTGGCTGAACCCGCCGACGACCGCCTCGGCGGCCGGGAGGCCCGTGGACCGCTGCAGCTCCCCGAGAAACGCGTCGAGCGCGGCGAGGCTCTCCAGGTACTGCGCGGCGGCCTCGTCCGGCGAGGTCAGCGCCCGGTGCCAGATGGTCCGGCCCCTCCGCTCGAACGGGGCGTCCGGGGCGACGGCGAGGAACACCCCGCCGGGGTCCAGCAGCGTCAGCCGACGGGTGAGGTCGGCGACCGGCTCCCCGTAGCCGTGCAGGAGCACCAGCAGCCGCGTCGCCGGGCCGTCGCGCTCGACGACCGTGCTGCGGAGCGGGAGGGGGTGGGTCACCGGCGCATGAGACCACACCCGCCGTCTGTGCCGCCACGTGGTGGCCGGGGGAGACTGTCCGTATGGCGTTCGACGTGGACGGCCCGGTCGGCCGGACGATGCAGAAGATGGCGACGAGCTCGTGGTTCTGGCAGGTCGGTCCCAAGGTGGTGCCACCCGTGGACCGTGTGCTCAACCGGCTCACCGGTGGCCGCGCCGTGCTCTCGGCGCTCCTGGTGCCGAGCATGGTGCTCACGACCACGGGCCGGAAGAGCGGCCAGCCCCGGGAGTGCCCGCTCGCGTGCATGCCCGACGGCGACGGCTGGTACGTGGTCGGCTCGAACTTCGGGCGCGACCACCATCCGGCGTGGACCGGCAACCTGCTGGCCGAGCCGCGGGCGACCGTCACCTACCGGGGCACCACCACGGTGGTGGGGGCCCGGCTGCTCGACGAGGACGAGAAGGCGGCCGTCTGGCCCCGCCTGGTGTCGCTCTGGCCGGCCTACGACACCTACGTGGAGGTCAGCGGCCGCAACATCCGGGTGTTCCGGCTGGACCCCGCCTGAGGTCCGGCTGCGTCAGCAGCAGCGCCGCTGCGGCAGCGTGTGCAGGTGCTGGTGCTGGGCCGGGTCCGTGACCCCGGCCGCGTCGAGGAAGGCGTCCAGGTCGACCTTCTCGCCCTGGACCCACGTGCCGAGGACCTCCACCTGGTCCTTGAAGTGGTCGGGGTCGACCGCGTAGGGGTCGGCGGAGAGCTCGACGAGGTCGGCCAGCTTGCCG
>CAIYXG010000427.1 GCA_903930035.1 uncultured Actinomycetes bacterium
CGGGCGGGCCGAGGAAGGGCCGCGGGTGGGGCCGGGTGGGGCCGCACCGTGGAGCGGGTGGGCCGCGGGCGGGGAGTGGGTGGGACGGCGTCGGCCGGGGTTGTTACTATCGCCGTAGGAGAAATCCCGAACCGCCCTGGAGGCACCCCCGCATGGCCGATCTCGATCTCGACCTGTCCCGCTACCAGCTCGGCTGGAGCGACGAGGAGGACTACGTCTTCAAGCCCAAGCGCGGGCTCGACGAGGCGATCGTCCGCGAGATGTCGTGGATGAAGGGCGAGCCGCAGTGGATGCTCGACTTCCGGCTCAAGTCGCTCCGCAACTTCGAGAAGCGCCCGATGCCCAAGTGGGGCGGCGACATGTCGGAGATCTTCTTCAACGACATCTTCTATTACATCAAGCCCACCGGCGGTCAGGTGGACGACTGGGAGGACCTCCCGGACGCCATCAAGAACACCTACGAGAAGCTGGGCATCCCCGAGGCCGAGCGCAAGTACCTGGCCGGCGTGACCGCGCAGTACGAGTCCGAGGTCGTGTTCCACCGCAACCGTGAGGACCTGGAGCGCCAGGGCGTCATCTTCTGCGACATGGACACCGCGCTGCGGGAGTACCCCGAGCTGGTGAAGCAGTACTTCGGGACCGTCATCCCCCGGAACGACAACAAGTTCTCGTCGCTCAACTCGGCGGTGTGGTCGGGTGGCTCGTTCATCTACGTGCCCCCGGGTGTCGAGGTCGAGATGCCGCTGCAGGCGTACTTCCGCATCAACGCCGAGAACATGGGGCAGTTCGAGCGCACGCTGATCATCGCCGACGAGGGGTCCCAGGTGCACTACATCGAGGGTTGCTCGGCGCCGGTGTACACCTCGGACTCGCTCCACTCCGCCGTGGTCGAGATCGTCGTCAAGCCGTCCGCCCGGGTCACCTACACGACCATCCAGAACTGGTCGTCGAACGTGTTCAACCTGGTCACCAAGCGCGCCGTCGTCGAGGCCGAGGGCCACATGGAGTGGATCGACGGCAACATCGGCAGCCGGCTCACCATGAAGTACCCGAGCGTGGTGATGGTCGGTCCGAAGGCCTCGGGCGAGGTCCTCTCGGTCGCGTACGCCGGTCCGGGCCAGCACCAGGACACCGGGGCCAAGATGGTGCACGCCGCGCCCGAGACGACCTCGAAGGTCGTGTCGAAGTCCATCTCGTCGGGCGGTGGCCGGACGTCGTACCGGGGCCTGGTCCGGGTCGAGGACGACGCCCGCGACTGCCGGAGCCACGTCCAGTGCGACGCGCTCATCCTGGATGAGGACTCGATCTCCGACACCTACCCCTACATGGAGGTCGGCTCCCGGGACGCCGTGATCGGACACGAGGCGAGCGTCTCGAAGGTGGCCGACGAACAGCTCTTCTACCTGATGAGTCGGGGCCTCTCCGAGGAACGCGCCATGTCGATGGTGGTCAACGGCTTCATCGAGCCGATCACCCGGACCCTGCCCATGGAGTACGCGGTCGAGTGGAGCCGCCTGATCGAGCTCCAGATGGAGGGCAGCGTCGGCTGAGGCCGACTCAGGCCTGGGCGAGCTGGCCGAGGGCGAGCACCCGGAACCCGCCACCGTCGGCTGCCGCCGCCTCGAGCAGGGCGGCGCTCGTCCGCACCACGTCGGTCGCGCCGGACGAGCCGTCGTCGACCGCGATGCCGGCGGCCAGCGTGAGCGGCACCGCTTCTCCCTGGACGACGACCGGTTCCATGGTCGTGGAGAGCAGCCGGTAGCAGACCCCCGCCGCGTCCTGGACGTCGCCGAGGTCCGTCGCCACGACGGCGACCGAGGACTGTGAGAGTCGGACGACCGTGTCGTGCGAACGGAGCTGCTGGCGCATCCGGTCGACGACCAGGTTCACCGCCATGCGGGTGCGGGCGGGTCCCACCCGGTCCTCGATCCCCTCGGCGTCGACCACACGCAGCTCGATCAGCGCGAAGGGACGATCGGTGGCGCCGGCGCGTGCACCAGCACCAGCGACCGCAGGCTCGAGGGCCGCGACGAGCGAGGCTCCCGATGCGGTCGGCTCGGCCTCGCCGGGCGGCGGCACCTGCCGTCGTTCCTGGGTGAGGTTCCGTCCGACCAGGGTGATCGAGGTGATCCGCCCGGCCGGATCCAGCTCGCCCGCGAGTGAGAGCCGCAGACGGCGGCTCGTGCCGGTGAGTGAGTCCAGTTGCAGCTCGACCTGTTCGAGCGTGCTGTGGTGGCCGAGCAGTGCGATGAGGGCCGCCAGGACCGACGGTTGGTCTGCGGCGCCGGCGAGCTCCGTCACGTGGCTCCCGACGAGCTCGGCGGGGGCGCGACCGCACAGCCGCGAGAAGGCCGGGTTCAGCGACGTGACGATTCCCTCGGGGTCGAGCGTCGCGACGGGCACGTCGGCGGCGTCGAGCAGAAGCCGCGGCACTGCGGTCGGAGCGGTCACGTCCACACCATCGGTCCGGGCCCCACCGATGTTGAGGCCGGCCGGGTGGGCGATTCCACCCACACGTGCCGGGCGGCGCCCGTTCCGCCGCGCCACAATGACCGCATGCCCATGCGGGAGAACTGCAAGTTCTTCGAGAGCCGGACCTACCCGAACGGGGACGCCGTCCGGAAGTGCGACCTGGACCTGGCGCCCGAGGCGCCGTGGCGCTGCCCCGAGGACTGCGGGGCCTTCCAACCCCGACTGGCCGACGTGAACTGGGCCCACGGGACGCTCATCACCCCGCCCGCCCCGGCCGAGCCGGCCGGACTCGGAGAGGACGACTCGATCGCAGCGCTGCTCGACGAGGCCGAGGACATCGTCAACGCCGCCGGCCCCCGGGTGCTCGACGAGGTCCGTCAGGAGCGGGAGCGGTCGGGGTGGCGACGGTTCCTGCGGTGGCCGGGCCGGTCCGACTGAATATCCACTACTCGCGTAGGGTAAATTCCCGGGCGTGAGCACCGCCGTCGACTCCGGACCCTTCGCCCACCTGGGCGAGGCCCTGGCCGGCCGCCAGTTGCCCTCGACCGAGGCCGAGGAGTGGCGCTACAGCCGGGTCACCTCGATCGACCCGACCCGGTTCGTCCGGCGTGGCGACGATCCGGTCGACGAGTCGGCGTCCTCCGCCGCCGAGGCGATCGCCGCCGAGGCGGTCGCCTCGATCGGGCCGGTCTCCGGTGTCGCCGTGGTCGTCGACGGGATCGTGGTCCGGTCCGAGCTCGGGTCCACGGCGGTCGACGCCGGACTCCGGGTGCACGCGGCGTCGGTGGACCGGGCAGCCACCGACGCCGTGGACGTCTTCGTCGAGGTCAACGCCGTCGTGGCCGACGCCGAGCTCCGCATCGAGGCTCCCCGCGGCGTGCGGGCGGAGGAACCGTTCGTCGTGGTGCACCTGGTGACCCTCGACGGACTGGTCGTCGCCCCCCGGGTCCGGATCGAACTCGGCGACGACTCCCGGGTCGCAGTGGTCGAGGTGCACCGTTCACTCGGTGACGTCGACGCGCTGGTCCTGCCCGTGGCCTCGTGCGACATCGGCCGGGATGCCACCCTGCGCCACGTGGTGGTCCAGGATCTGTCCACCGAGCTCGACGTCGTCGCCCACGTCTCGGCGACGGTGGGTCAGTCGGGGACCTACGACGGCTGGGTCGCAGCGCTCGGCGGCCGGTACGCCAGGCTCCGCGTCGACTGTCGGCTCGGCGGCCGTGGGGCGGCGGGGACGCTCGCTGCGCTGTACGCCGGCATCGGCGACCAGATGCACGACCTGAGGACCTTCCAGGACCACCTGCAGCGTGACACCACGTCGTCGCTCAGCTTCAAGGGCGCCGTCGACGACCGGGCGCACGCGGTCTACACGGGACTGATCCGCATCCATCCCGACGGCCGGGGCTCGAACGCCGAGCAGTCCAACCGCATCATGACGCTCAGCGACGATGCGTGGGCCGAATCCGTACCCAACCTGGAGATCGAGCACAACGACGTCCGGTGCGCGCACGCCAGCACCGTCGGTCCGGTCGACGCCGACCAGCGGTTCTACCTGGAGAGCCGGGGGGTCCCCGCAGAGGTCGCCGAGCGGCTGATCGTGGCCGGCTTCTTCGACGAGGTGCTCGAGCGCTCACCGGTGGCCGGGGTGGCGGGGCTGGTGCAGCCCCGACTGGCCGAGCTGCTCGGGGGAGGAGCGTCGTGAGTGCCGTGCGGCTCTGTGCCCTGGACGAGCTCGAGGACGGCGAGGCCCGGCGCTTCGACCTGGGCGGCGGCGTCGTCCTGGCCGTGGTGCGCATCGGCGACGAGGTCTACGCGATCGGCGACCGGTGCAGTCACGCCGACGTGTCGTTGTCGGGCGGGATCGTCGACGAGCGGGCCTGCACCCTGGAGTGCCCCAAGCACGGCAGTGAGTTCGACCTCCGGACCGGGGCGCCCCAGTCGTTGCCCGCGCTCCGGCCGGTGCCCACCTACGAGGTCCGGGTGACCGACGGCGAGGTCGTTGTGGCGGTGGAGGAGGCGCCGTGAGCGAACTCGTGGTCATCGACCTTCACGCGACCGTGGCCGGTACGCCCATCCTGAAGGGCGTCACCCTGACGGTCCGTTCCGGTGAGGTGCACGCCCTCATGGGCCGGAACGGCTCGGGGAAGTCGACGCTGTCGAACGTGCTCATGGGTCGCCCCGGCTACGAGGTGACCGCCGGATCGGCCACCCTGGACGACGTCGACCTGCTGGCGCTGCCGACCTGGGAGCGCGCCCGGGCCGGCCTGTTCCTGGCCGCGCAGTACCCGACCGAGGTGCCCGGCGTGCAGGTGACCGACGTCCTCGAGGCGGCCTTCACCGCCTCGGGGAGGGACCCTGCGCTCGTCCCCGGACGCATGGCCGAGGAGGCCGACGCCATCGGCTTCGACCGGGCATTCCTCCGGCGGGCGGTCAACGTGGACCTGTCGGGAGGAGAGCGGAAGCGCAACGAGACGCTGCAACTGGCGGTCCTCGAACCCCGGATCGCCGTGCTCGACGAACTGGACTCCGGTCTGGACGTGGACGCACTCCGCGCCGTCGCCCGCCGGATCGAGCTGGCGACCAGCGGGCCCCAGCCCCTCGGCGTCCTGGCGATCACCCACTACAGCCGGCTGTTGCAGGAACTGCACCCCGACGTCGTCCACGTCTTCGGCGACGGGCGGATCCTGGAGTCGGGTGGCCCCGAGCTCGTCGACCGCCTGGAGGCCGAGGGCTACGCCTCGCGCGCGTAGAGTCGGTCCGTGGCTCGACCGGAACCGCTCGACGGCCCGCAACTCGACGAGGCGCTCGGCTCGCTGGTGGGTTGGGAGGTCGTCGACGGCCGCCTCCACAAGGAGTTCTCCTTCGGCGACTTCGGTTGCGCGTTCGGCTTCATGGCCTCTGCGGCCACCTACGCCGAGAAGCTGAACCACCATCCGGACTGGTCCAACTCGTACGCCACCGTGATCGTCGACCTGACCACGCACGACGCCGGCGGCATCACGGAACTCGACGTCCGCTTCGCGCGACGGCTCGACGAACTCGCCGGTCACTGATCTGATCCCCGCCGATCCGAACCGCGCGGCGGCGGTGGCCGCCGATCCGAACCGGGCGGCGGTGGCCGCCCGTGCCGCTGGCTGGTCATCCGGCGGCCCGTGGGGGTCGTCAGGTCGAGGAACCCATCGTCCCGGAGGCGGGCGCTCCAGCCGGGGGTGTGCCACACGGCGTGGTGGGTCGGGCAGAGGGTGGCGGATCGGCGCACGTCGGTGGCACCTCCGAGCCGCACCTCGTCCAGGTGGTGGAGCTGGGTCCAGGTCGGGGGGGCGTCGCATCCGGGGTGGACACACCCGCCGTCCCGCACCAGGGCGGCTCGGCGTTGCGCCGGGCTGAACGCCCGCACGCTCCGGCCCAGGTCGAGCGGAACGCCGAGCGCGTCGACGATCACAGGGTGGAGGACGGCGTCGCAGAGCAGTTGACGGACGGTGTCGTCCTGGAGCCGCACCCCGTCGGCCGTCGTGCCGACCGCGGTCCGGCCGAGCGAACCGTCCGGGGCGAGTGGATCGCCGGCGTGGATCACCACGACGGCGTCGGTCACCGGCGGCCGGGCACCCGGCCGGGATGCGGTCCCGCGACGCAGCAGCTCGGCGATCGACTCGGCCACCAGCTCGGCGTGTGAGGGGATCACATGACCGGACCGCTCGTTGGCGAGTTCCCGGTGGCGCCGGTACCGGCGCTCGAGCTCGTCGTCGACCGCCGCACGAACCTGCCGGGCGGTTCCGCCGTGGAACGTCGCATCGAGGTGGAGCGAGTCGCCGAGGCCGTCCCGGATCCGCGCCCGGTCACGACCGCCGTCGGGGCGGTGCCCCCCGTCGGGATCCGCTGCGGCCACCAGGGCCTGCACCTCCCGGGACCACTGCTCGAACCGGACACCCCGTGCGAGGTCGATGAGCTCACCCTGACAGGCCTGCACCACCGGCGCGACCCGTGGGGTCGCCAGTCGGGTCAGGACCGCGGCGTGGTGCAGCGTGATCCGTCCGTCGCCGACGGCGGGGACGAGCTGGTCGAGGGTCGAACGCGCCGCCCGGGCGACCGCGGTGACCCGGGTCGCCACGGGCCGCGGCAGGCCGTGCTCCGCCCCGAGCCAGGAGGAGGTCCGCAGCCCGCACTCCGAGAAGGTCGTGCCCCGGGCCTCCAGCTCCCCGACGACGGCGAGCAGGGTCGCGTCGAGCTCGTGCTGGGCGCGGTCGAGTGCTCCGACGACCGACAGCAACTCGGCGTCGTCGAGATGGCTCGGGTCGTCGTCGAGCGACCACGAACCAGCTCCGAGAGGGCACGGGGTGGTCCCGGGCGGGTCGCCGTCGACGATCGCGGTCACACCCGACGGATCGTCGTGCGGTCCCCGCAGGTCTGCTTCCAGCACGTCTGGTGCACGCACGACGTGGCTCCACGTCCCGGACCGATGGTGCGGTCCCGATGGCAGCCATCGCTGCGATCCGCTCGCCGGTTCGCAGCCGGTCCGGCTCTGTGACCGGCCTGCGACACGACCAGCCGGAACCGAGATGCGGTTCCGACTGAAACGAACGTGTGTTCGATTCAACCAGCCCGGCGCCCGGCTGTCAAGGACCCCGAGACCGGGTCGAGGTGCCCGCTCCACCGCAACCCGGGAGCCGGATCCCTGCATCGTCGCCGCCGGGTGGGGATGGCCACCACGTGATCGTCGTGCCCGTGTTCGTGTCCCTGGTCTGGATCCGCTCGGCCCGATCGAGCCGCGCCGGGCGGGCGTCCCCCGTCGCCCCGGAGACGACGGCAGGCATGGCTGCGCTGGCCTCGGTCGTGCTCGTGGTGGTCGTCGGGGCCGATCCCCGGGTCGGCCGTCCGGCTCAGTCCAGGCCGAGGCGGACGAACTGGTCGTCGGGCGCCTCGACCTCCTCGAGCGCCGCGCGCAGCTGGTCGCGGGCCAGCGCGACCGCCCGGCGGATGGTCGGGTCGTCACTGGCCGAGGCGACCAGGTCGGTCCGTTCGTCCGGGTCCTCCACCCGGTCCACGAGGTGGTCCCCGGCGCAGGCGCCCCAGGCCCAGAAGGGAAGCAGGTCGCCGGCCCGGAACGGTTGGCGGATCACCGGGATGTCGGATCCGGGCATGCGGTCGAGCCGAGCCCGGTCGTCGGGCGGCGGGAGCCAGACCACGCCGTCCGCGTCGGCGTGGACCGGCATCGTGGACCACCGGTTCGACCACATGGACAGCGGCTCGTCGCCACCCGCGCTGCCGCACGCGAACCGCACCGTCGGGGTGACCAGGTGGACCTCCCGACCCCAGACGCCGCCCAGGACGTGGTCCCGCACGCTGGTCGCAGCGCCGGTGAGGAGCGGGATGAGCGACCGGCCGTGGGTCCGGTGGTCGACCCGGATGTCGAAGGCATCACAGATCGTGGCGTGCAGGTCGACCGTCGTCGTCAGGGCGCTGCACACCCGGGCGTCGACGCCGGGCCAGCGCACGAGCAGCGGGATGTGGCCCAGGGTGTTGCGGACCCAGGTCCCCGGCTTTCCCCAGAGGTCGTCCTCGCCCAGGTAGTGGCCGTGGTCGGTGCACACGATGACGGCCGTGTCGTCGGACCGGCCGGTGCGTTCGAGTGCGTCGAGCACCCGGCCGAACCAGTGGTCGATCATCGACAGCTTCGCGCCGTACTGGGCGCGCACCTGCGTGGCCTGTCGTTCGTTCAGTTGCCCGGACGCGACGGCGCCGACGGCGTAGGGCGGCCACACCAGGTGGGGGCCGTCGCGGTCGACGTCCCAGTCGGGGTCGTAGCGGGATGCCCAGGGTTCGGGGGTGTCGAAGGGTTCGTGCGGGTCGAACTCGTCGATGACGAGCAGCCAGCGGTCGGCCGCAGGTGCCTCCTCCTCGAGCCATCGGGCCGCAGCCGACATGGTGCGCGGCCCCGGGAAGTCGGCCTCGTCGCGGAACCAGGCTCGGCTGTCGTCGTAGGGCATGTGGGGGCGGTGGAACGACGGCGCGCCGATCCACGTGGGGTCGGACGCCGTGCGCCAGGGGTCGGACTCGTGGCCGCGCTGGTAGTCCCAGGCGCTGAAGTCGACGTGGTAGTTCTCACCGCCGGTCTCGAACAGGTGTGGGTGGTCCGAGACCAGCTTCGTGGTGACCCCGGCCCGGCGCAGCGGGGCCGTGACGGCCGACTCCCACAGTTCGATCGACCCCCACGGCCGCCACAGGAAGTCCCACGAGCCGCAGAGCAGGTCGTGGCGGGCGGGGATGCACGGCAGCGATCCTGACTGGTGGTCGGTGAACCGCACCGCGCCGGCGGCGAAGGCGTCCAGGTTCGGTGTGTGGAACTCGCGGCCTCCGTAGCAGCCGAGGAGGTGGCGGTTCAGTGAGTCGAGCAGGACCAGGACCAGGTGGCGCGGTCGGGGCGGCGGCCCGGTCCCGTGCGGATCGGGCCCGGACACGTCGACCTCAGCCCCCGGCGTCGTCGAACCCCTGCAGCAGGGTGTTCCACCCGAGCGTCGCGCACTTGATGCGGACGGGGAACTTCACCACGCCCTTGAGCGCGTCCAGGTCACCGAGCGGCAGCTCGCCGGGTTCGACCGTGCCGCCGTCGGCCTCGGCCTCGGAGCCGTCGCCGCCGAGTTCGCCCTCGTGGATGGACATCATCGACTTGAAGGCCCGGGTCAGGTGGCGGGCGTCGCCGACCGTGTGGCCCTTGACGGCGGCCGACATCATCGACGCCGAGGACTGCGAGATCGAGCACCCCTGGCCGCCGATCCGCAGGTCGGTGATCGTGGCGTCGTCGCCCTTGGCCGGGTCGTCGAGCTCCAGGTAGACGACGATCTCGTCGCCGCACAGCGGGTTGAACCCGTCGGTGCGGTGTGCCGGCGGCACGGCGAGCTCGCCGCGGTTCCGCGGGCTGCGGTAGTGGTCGAGGATGATCTCTCGGTAGAGGTCTTCGAGACCCGACATGTGGGGAGCCTCCAGGGCTGGTCGTCGTTCGATTGTGGCACGCCCGCACGCCGCCCGGCGGCACGAGGGGCGGGTCCCGGACTAGAGGCCGAAGAAGTCCAGGGCGTCGGCCAGCGCGTCACCGAGCACGTCGATGTCGTCGGTGTCGTTGTAGACGTACCACGACGCCCGGGTGGTGGCGCCCACGCCGAGCACCCGCATGAGCGGCTTGGCGCAGTGGTGGCCGGGCCGCACGCCGACGCCGTGCTCGTTGAGCACCTGCGACATGTCGTGGGGGTGGATGTCGGCCAGGGCGAAGCTGAGCACGCCGCCGCGGGCCTCGGGCTCCTGGGGGCCGTGGATGGTGAGGGCGTCGCCGAACCGGTCGGTGAGCATCTCGATCGCGTAGCGGTTCAGCGCCACCTCGTGCGCACGCACCTGGTCCATGCCGAGCGCGTCCAGGTAGTCGACCGCGGCGCCCAGGCCCACGGCCTCGGCCACGGCGGGCGTGCCGGCCTCGAACTTCTGGGGCACCGCGGCGGGCGTGAACCCGTCCATGGTGACGTCCAGGATCATGCCGCCGCCGCCCAGGAACGGGGGCGTGGCGTCGAGCACCTCGGGCCGTCCCCACAGCACGCCGATGCCGGTCGGGCCGAGCATCTTGTGCGACGAGAACGCCACGAAGTCCGCCCCGAAGGTCTGGACGTCCAGCGACAGGTGCGGCGCGTACTGGCAGGCGTCGACCGCGACGAGCGCCCCCGCGGCGTGCGCCCGCTCGGCCAGCTCGGTGACCGGCGTGATGGTGCCGGTCACGTTCGACATGGCGGTGACGGCCAGCATCTTGGCGCCGTCGAGCAGCGCGTCCAGGCCGGACAGGTCCAGCCGGCCGTCGGGCCCGACCGGGATCCACCGCAGCTCGACGCCCTGCTCGGCCGCCAGCTGGTGCCACGGGACGATGTTGGCGTGGTGCTCGAGCTGGCTGAGGACCACCACGTCGCCGGCCGAGAGGAACTTCCCGCCCCAGGCCCGGGCCACCAGGTTGAGCGACTCGGTGGCGTTCTTGGTGAAGACGACCTGGTCGGGCGACGTGGCACCGATGAACCGGGCGACCTTGGCGCGGGCGCCCTCGAGGGCGTTCGTGGCCTGCTCGGCGAGCGAGTAGGCGGCCCGGTGGACGTTGGCGTTGGACGTCTCGTAGTAGTGGTCCATCGCCTCGAGCACGGCCCGGGGCTTCTGGCTGGTGGCGGCGGTGTCCAGGTAGGTCAGCCGCTTCCCGTTCATCTGGGTGGCCAGGATGGGGAAGTCCTTGCGGATCGCCTCGACGTCCAGGTCGTGGCCAGGTCCGTCCTGGCCCGGGCCGGTCACTTCCACGAGTCGAAGCCCTCCGACTCCAGGCGCTCGGCCAGCTCGGGCCCGCCGGTGTCCACGATGCGGCCGTCGACCAGGATGTGCACCACGTCCGGCGTGAGGTGCTCGAGGAGCCGCTGGTAGTGCGTGATGACCAGGACGCCCAGGTCGGGGCGGTCGGCGCGCACCTCGTTGACGCCCTTGGCGACCACGCGCAGGGCGTCGATGTCGAGGCCGGAGTCGGTCTCGTCGAGGATCGCCAGCTCGGGCTCGAGGATGGCCATCTGGAGCACCTCGTTGCGCTTCTTCTCGCCGCCCGAGAACCCCTCGTTCAGGAAGCGGTCGGCGAACGCCGGGTCCATCTCCAGGCGCTCCATCCACTCCATCATCTTCAGGCGGATCTCGAGCACCGAGAGGTCGATGCCCTTGCGCTCGGAGAGGGCCTGGCGCAGGAACTGCCGCACCGAGACGCCCGGGATCTCCTGGGGGTACTGGAAGGCCAGGAAGATGCCGGCCTTGCCACGGACGTCGGTGCCCCAGTCGGTGATGTCGTCGCCCTTGAACCGCAGCGAGCCGCCGGTGACCGTGTACTCGGGCGAGCCCATCAGGGTGCTGGCCAGCGTGGACTTGCCGGAGCCGTTGGGGCCCATGAGGGCGTGCACCTCGCCGGGCCGGACGACCAGGTCGACGCCGCGCAGGATGGGGCTGTCGGGCTGCTCGGCCGGGGCGGCGTGCAGGTCGCGGATCTCGAACAGGGGAGCGGTCTCGTCGGCGCCGGACATGGCCGTCAGGCTAGTTCGCCCCTCGGGGTTTCTCCTAAGCAGGTAGGAGAAACCCCCGGGCGGGTGCCGGGGCGGGTCACCAGCCCCGGTCGACCCACTCCTGCAGGTGCGGCGACTCGTCGCCGAGCGTGCTGTCCAGGCCGTGGCCCGGGAGGATCAGGGTCTCGGCGCCGAACGGCGCGAACAGCCGCCGTTCGATCGACTCGATGATGGTGGGGAAGTCGCCGCCCTCGAGGCTGGTGTTGCCGGGGCCGCCCGGGAAGAGCGTGTCGCCGGTGAACAGCACGGGCGTGCCCTCGACCCAGAAGCACATGGAGCCCGGGGTGTGGCCCGGCGTGTGGATGGTGCGCAGGCGCAGCTCGCCGACCTCGACGACCGTGTCGTCCTCGACGATCTCGTCGTAGCTCGGGAGCATCGCCGCGTCCTCGGCGGTGACCCCCACGGAGTAGCCGGCCTCGCGCAGCTCGGGCACGGCCTGGATGTGGTCCCAGTGGCCGTGGGTCTCGAGGACGCGCCGCACGCCGAGCGTCCGGGCCAGCTCGAGCAGCTGCTCGTGCTCGTTGGCGGCGTCGATGAGCACGGCGTCGCCGGTCCGGGTGCACCGCAGGACGAACACGTTGTTGTCGAACGGGCCGACGACGACCTTGTGGACCTGGTACCCGGAGTCGGACAGGTGCAGGGTGCTCATGGCTCAGACGCTAGACGCCGGGCGGGCCGGCAGCTCGGGCGCGACCTGGAGCCCCAGGGCCAGGGCGACCGGGATCTGCGACGGGTCGAAGGTCAGGAAGGTCACCGGTGCCGGGAGCCGGTCGGCGGCCGCCAGGTGCACGGCGTCGACGGTGCGCAGCGGCTGGGTGCGGCCCAGCTCCGCGGCGCGGTCCAGGCACGCCTGGTCCACCGGCACCACGTGGACGCGCTCCCAGTCGTCGCGCAGGGCGCGGCGCAGCTCGTCGGTGCGGGCGGGGTCGTCGCCCAGACGGTCCACGACCATGAGCGCCTCGGTGAGGGCGAGCGCGCTGGCGCACCAGACGGGGTCCGCGTCCATGGCGGCCAGGCACGCGTCGCGGCCTGGCCCCTCCAGGAACCGGGCCAGCAGCGCGGTGGTGTCGAGCATGAGGGTCACCGGCCGCGGACCTCCCGCACGAGCTGGTCGATCCGGGTGCCGGCCCACAGCGGCATGGAGAACTCGGGCGCCGGCCGGTCGGGCCGGCGCGCCGCCTGCAGCAGGCCGCGGGCCACCAGGTCGTCGATGGTGACGGCGCCGTCGGACGGCTCGACCGGACCGAGCTGCGCGACCGGCCGCCCGTCCACGGTCACGACGATGCGCTCGCCCGCCCCGGCCCGCCGCACGAGCGCCGAGAGGTCGCCCCGCAGCTCCCTGGTCCCTACCCGTTCCATGTGGCGCGTCCCATGTCCAGAACCTAGCGCCGGGGCGGCAGATTGTGCGTACACGCGTGTACGCACGGCGGGTGGCAGTGGGGCGCCCGGCGCGGTAGACACACCGGGTTCGCATCCACGCCGTCCCGGAGCCGGGCCGGCCACCACCCACAGGGAGCACGTCATGAACTTCGCCTTCAGCGAGGAGCAGGAAGAACTGCGGGGGATCGTCAAGGCGTTCCTCAACGACAAGTCCGACGAGGCGACCGTCCGCAAGCTCATGGACACCGAGTCCGGCTACGACACCGCCGTGTGGACGCAGATGGCCGAGCAGATGGGCCTCCAGGCACTGGTGATCCCCGAGGAGTTCGGCGGACAGGGCTTCGGGTTCGTCGAGCTGGTCGTGGTGCTCGAGGAGATGGGCCGCCGCCTGCTGTGCGCCCCGTACTTCTCGACCGTCGTGCTGGCCGGCATGACGCTCATCCACTCGGGCGACGACGCCGCCAAGGCCGAGTACCTGCCCGGGATCGCCGACGGCTCGACCATCGCCACGCTCGCCTACACCGAGCCCAACGGCCGGTGGGACGCCGAGGCCGTCACCATGACCGCCACCGGCTCCGGCGACTCCTGGACCCTGGACGGCGAGAAGCTCTACGTCCTCGACGGCCACACCGCGAACCTGATCATCACGGCGGCCAAGACCCCGGCCGGCATCAGCCTCTTCGCCGTGGACGGCGACGCCGCGGGCCTGACCCGCACGGCGCTGTCCACCATGGACCAGACCCGCAAGCAGGCCCGCCTGGAGTACTCGGGCGTGCCCGCCAGGCTGATCGGCGCCGACGGCGGCGGCTGGGACGTGCTGTCCACCGTGCTCGACCTGGCGGCCGTGGCGCTCGCCGCCGAGCAGGTCGGCGGCGGCCAGGAGGTCCTGGAGATGGCGGTCCAGTACGCCAAGGACCGCGTGCAGTTCGGCCGGCCCATCGGCTCGTTCCAGGCCATCAAGCACAAGTGCGCCGACATGCTGCTCGAGGTCGAGTCGGCCAAGTCCGCCGCCTACTACGCCGGCTGGTGCGCCTCGGAGCTGAACGACGAGCTGCCCTCGGTGGCCTCGCTGGCCAAGGCCTACTGCTCGGAGGCGTACTTCCACGCCGCGGCCGAGAACATCCAGATCCACGGCGGCATCGGCTTCACCTGGGAGCACCCGGCGCACCTGTACTTCAAGCGTGCCAAGAGCTCCGAGCTGCTGTTCGGTGACCCGACGTACCATCGCGAGCTGCTCGCCCAGCGCATCGGCATCTGAGTCGGGCGCCAGATGATCATCTGGATCATCCTGGCGGCGATCGGTGTGTTCGTGATCGCTGCGGCGACCGTCGGTGGCGTCACCGGTTCGCTCGCAGTGCGGCCGCGCCGCAGCGTGTACGACCTCGACGAGGCCGTCGAGTTCGTCGCGGAGCGTCTCAGCCCTGAGCTCACCGCCGAGCTGAGCTTCGAGGACGTACGCGCCGTGTTGTCGGCCCACTGCGACTACCTGGCCGACAAGGGCGTGGCCTCGGCCGCGACCGCCGACGACATCGGCACCGGTCTGCTGCTCGTGCCCGACGACGAGCCGCTCGCGTGGATCCTCGGACGGCTGGACTCGCAGGGCATCGAGCTCGAGGACGAACAGGTCGTCGAGGTGCTCGACGTCGAGACTCGCTACTACCGGGCGATCGGAGCGATCGGTCCCGAGGTCAGCGGACCCGGCGACCCGGAGTGAGTCGACCGTGTCGCGAATGCGCGGCGCGGCACGACGGATCGGTAGCCTGCACCTCGGTCCGCTGTCCCTCCCGGGTGGGTGGCGTGGACCGTGTCGACACACTCAGCCGCCGAGGCATGGAGGAACCATGGACCGACCGACCAAGTTCGAACACCACCGCTTCGTCGGCGACAAGCGCACCCAGGTCGTCTACGACGTCGATGAACTCGGTGACGAGGACTCCCACCTGATCGACGAGCTGATGGAGTCCGAGCAGTACCTCTGTTTCGGCCCCGACACGCTGCCCGAGGCCCGCAACCGCGGGTACAAGCTCTTCGCGAAGCAGCGGGCGGCGCAGCGCGCCACCGACGAGGGCTGAACCGGGTCGCCCGGTGGTCGACGTGACGGACCGCAGCGATGACCGGGGCCGCCGCCCCGAGGTCGACGCCGAACCGTCGTCGGCCACCATGGACTACATCTTCGAATCCGGCTCGCTGCGTCTGAGCGGTCATCTGGCCGAACCCTCGGAACCGGTGCCCGAGGTCAACGGGCTCGTCGTCTGCCACGGGTTCCCGACACGGGGGCGGGAGTCCCCGCAGTCGGGCAAGTCGTTCCCGGAACTCGCCGAACGCATCGCGGCCGAACTCGGGTGGGTGGTCCTGACCATGAACTTCCGTGGGTGTGGTCGCGCCGAGGGGCAGTTCTCGCTCACCGGATGGCTCGATGACGTCCACGCCGCCGTCGCTCACGTCGAGTCGCTCGGTGTCGACGGCACGTGGCTGGCCGGGTTCGGCACCGGTGGGTCGCTCGCACTCTGTGAGGCGGCCCGCAACCCGTCGGTCCGTGGCGTCGCGGCGCTGGCGGCGCCGGGCGACTTCGACGACTGGGCCCGCCACCCGCGACGCCTGTTGTTGCATGCCCGGCAGGTGGGCGTGGTCACCGACCCGGACTTCCCGCCGGCGCTCGACAAGTGGGCGGCCGAACTCAAGTCCGTGCGTCCGATCGAGTCGGCGCGTCGACTGAGCGACCGACCGTTGCTCGTTGTGCACGGCGATGGTGACGATCTCACCCCGCTCAGCGAC
>CAIYXG010000428.1 GCA_903930035.1 uncultured Actinomycetes bacterium
CGCTCACCCGCCCCTGGACGTTCCTGGGCCTGGCGCTGCTGGCGTGGACCGCCGGCAACGTCGCGTACCTGGTGCTGGCGAGCGGCGGCAGCGAACCTGCCGTCCCGAGCATCGCCGACGTCGGCTACCTGCTCTGGCTGCCCCTGCTGGCCGTCGGGGTGTTCCTGTGGCCGACCGACGTGGCCCGCCGCACCGACGTGGGTGCGGCGATCGACGGGCTCATCTGCGCCAACTCGGTGCTGCTGCTCCTGTGGATCGGCGTGTTCAGCACCACGTCCGGGTCGGCGACCTCCTCGCTCGCCGAGACCGTCGTGTCGCTGCTCTACCCGTTGGTCGACATCATCGTGCTGCTGACGCTGGTGGTCGCCGTGCGCCGGACCCGGCCCGGCAACCGGGAGCACCTGCTGCTGCTGACCACGGGCCTGGCCGCGGTCCTCCTGGCCGACACCGTCTACTCCATCACCACGACCGGCAACCTGACGACCTTCCCGACGGCGCTCGAGGACGCCCCGTGGGTCTTCGGCTACGTGCTGATCGCCCTGACGACGCTGCGGTCGGTGCGGTTCGGCACCCCGGCGCCGGAGGCGACGGCCTCGCAGCGCCGCCGCCCGGCGGCGGTGGACCCCGACTCGGTCGAGGACGAGTCCGTCTCCGCCGTGGCGACCGTGCTGGCCGCCGTCGGCCTGCTCGCCGCCATCCTCTCGTTCGCGCTCCGGCGGGGCGTGGACCTCACCACGGTCCTCATGAGCGCGGCGCTGCTGGTCGTCGTGATGGCGCGGCAGGCCTGGACGGTCCGCGTCAACCTGCGGATGACCCACCAGCTCCGGGCCGACATCGACCTGCTGGCGGAGCAGGCCCAGCGTGACGCGCTGACCGGGCTGCCCAACCGGGTGGGGCTGGACGACCGCATCGTGGCCGCCGGCCGGCGGGCCGTGGCCCGGGACCGCACCGGGGCGGTCATGTTCGTGGACCTGGACCATCTCAAGACGGTGAACGACTCGCTCGGCCACGCCGCCGGCGACCAGCTCATCACGACCATGGCCAACCGGCTCACGGCCCGGGTGGGTGACCGCGTCACCCGGTTCGGCGGCGACGAGTTCGTGATCGTGCTCGACGACCTGGCCGACGAGGCGGCGCTCGACCACCTGGCCGAGTCCGTCGTCGCCGACGGCACCCGCACGATCGACCTGGGCGGCATCGACCTGCGCCCGTCGGTCAGCGTCGGCGCCGCGGTCATGGAGTCGACCGTCTCGCCGACCGAGCTGCTGCGGCGCGCCGACATCGCGCTCTACCGGTCCAAGGCGGCCGGGCGGCAGCGCAGCGCCCGCTTCCACCCCCGCATGGACGACACCTCGCGCCGCCGCATCGACCTGGAGCCCGAGCTGCGGCGCGCGCTGGACCAGGACGAGTTCGTCGTCTACTTCCAGCCGGTGGTGTCGCTCGAGGACCGGCGGCTGCTGGGCGCCGAGTCGCTGCTGCGCTGGCACCACCCGACCCGGGGCCTGGTGCTGCCGGGCGACTTCCTGGCCGAGGCCGACCTCAGCGGGCTGATGGGGGCGATCGGCGAACGGACCATGCTCACGGCGTGCCGGGTCTTCGCCGAGGCCAACGCCCGGCCGGGCCAGCACCCGGTCGCCGTGGCCGTCAACCTGTCGGCGAGCGAGCTGGAGGACCGTCACGCCGTGGCCCGCGTCGGGCTCGCCCTCGACGCGACCGGGCTCGACCCGAGCCTGCTGTCGATCGAGATCACCGAGGACGTCATCATCAACCGGACGGTCCGACGGACGATCGACGACCTGGTCGACCTGGGCGTGACGCTGTCGATCGACGACTTCGGCACCGGCAACTCGTCGCTGCGGCAGCTCGGGGCGTACCCGGCGACGGCGCTCAAGATCGACAAGGCCTACGTCGACTCGATCGACCAGTCCGACCAGGACCTCAAGGTGGTGCGCGCCCTGGTGGGCCTGGCCGAGCGGTTCGGCCTCTTCACCATCGCCGAGGGCGTCGAGCGGCCGAGCCAGGTGGAGCGGCTCCTCGAGCTGGGCTGCTACGCCGGGCAGGGCTGGGTCTTCGACCGGGCGCTGTCCTCCCGGGACTTCGCCGAGCGGTGGCTCGAGCCGGCCGCCGGACGGGCCGTGACGGCCCCGAACGCCTAGTTCAGGCGCCGGTCAGCCGGGCCAGCACGGCGTCGGCCTCGGCGACGATCCCCTCGACGACCTGGGCCACCGTCGGGATCTCGTCGATCACGCCGGTCACCTGGCCGGTCGGCAGGATGCCCACCTCGGCGTCGCCGTCGACGACGGACGCCTTGGTCATCATCGGGGCGTTGGCGGCCAGCGCCATCTGCGCCCAGGTCAGGTCCTGCTCCTTCTTCATCTCCAGGCCCGTCCGGACCAGGTCGCCGAGCGACACGCCGGTCTGGGCACGGAACCGGAGCGCGTTGGCGGCGGCCCGGGGGAAGCGGACGACCGCCGAGGACTTCTCGAGCGCGTCGATCATCGGCGTGCGGATGACCCGCTGCGGCGCACCGTCGATGGCGCTGGTGACGACCGTGCCGGTGAGCGGCGTCTGCAGGTAGAGGGCCTTGATGTGGTCGGGGACGTGGCTCTCCTGGGTGAGCAGGAAGCGCGTGCCCATGGCCACCCCGTCCGCGCCGAGCGCGAGCGCGGCCACCAGGCCCTTGCCGTCGTGGAACCCGCCGGCGCCCAGCACCACCATCCCGCTGCCGGCCATGGCCGCAGCCACGTCGGGCAGCAGGAGCGACGTGGGGACCGAGCCCGTGTGCCCGCCGCCCTCGCCGCCCTGGGCGATCACGGCCCGGACGCCCATCTCGGCGACCTTCTCGGCGTGGCGGCGCGCGCCCACGGTCACGACGGTCACCACGCCGGCGTCGTTGAGCTTCGCGACCTGCTCGGGCCGCGGGGCTGCCGCGAAGCTGACCACGGGCACCCCCTCGGCGACGACCAGGTCGAGCCGCTCGGCGGCGTCGGGCTGGTTGGGCAGGAGGTTGACGCCGAACGGCCGGTCAGTCCGGTCCTTGACCTTGCCCACCGCCAGCCGGAGCTCGTCGAAGGTCATGGAGGCCGACGCCAGGATGCCCAGGCCGCCGGCGGACGACGTCGCCGCCGTCAGCCGGGCGCCCGACACCCAGCCCATGCCGGTCTGGACGATCGGGAACTCGACCCCGAACAGGTCGCAGGCCGGGGTGCGCAGGGCCGGGTGGTGGGCGGTCACGGCTCGGGGACCTCCTGGTGGCGGAGCCCCTTGGGGTCGAGGCGCTCGATCTCGGCGACCTGCTCGGCCGACGGCTCCGGGGAGGTCGGGACGTCGTCGGGGACGACGACCTCGCAGCCCGTGGCGGCGACGACCTCGTCGACGGTCACGCCCGGGTGGACCGAGCGCAGGCGCAGGGTCGGCACGCCGTCGGCGTCGGTGGCCTCGAAGTCGAACACCGCCAGGTTGGAGACCACGCGGCGCACCTCGTGGAAGCGGGACGCCACGGGGCCCAGCGCGGCGGCGCGGTCGTAGCCCACGCCGCACACGACGTCGACGGACTCGACGAACACGCGCGGCGAGTGGTTGGGCACCCAGTAGCTGGTGGTGTGGTTGATCGTGTTGCCCGGCGCGCCGCGGAACCCGAGCAGCTGGCGCGTGGGCTGGTGCCAGTCGCCGATGGCCGCGATGTTCTGGTTGCCGTAGCGGTCCACCTGTGTGGCGCCCATCATCACGTGGCGGCGGCCCTGCCAGAGCAGCGAGAACATCTCCCGGTAGGGGTTCCAGTGGGCGACGGTCCGGCTGGCCAGCCGCACCTCCTCCGACATCCCGACCGGCGGGACGTTGTCGAGCAGCGTGTAGAAGCCGTCGGTCAGGGCCAGGCCCGGCTCGAAGGTGGCGGCGGCCAGGCGGCCGCCGATCAGCGGCAGGTTGCCGATCGGGTTGCAAAGACGCTCGCCGTCGCCGCGGAAGCACTCCGCAATGGCGAGGGCGCAGACGTCGGCACGGGTCGCGGTCATGACGCACCTCCTGCGCGCAGCTCGGCCACCTTGGCCTGGTAGCCGTCCTCGTCGAGGTCCAGGAACTCGGCGCGGAACTCGTCCCAGGCCTCGTCGCTCTTGGCCGTGGCGGCGTACCGCTTCTGGAACGCCTCGTCGCGGCCGTAGTCGGGCGGGCACTCGGTGAAGTGCGCGCCGTGGGGCGTGTGGACCACCCCGGTGACGTCGAGCCGCGAGATCCGCAGGTGCGTGACGTCGCACTCCGCCAGCAGGTCCTCGGTGTCCACGACCTGCTCGCAGGTCACGAACGCCTTGTCGGCCGCGCGCACGAACAGGTCGTCCATGAACGGGTCCTCGCCGAGCCAGGCGGCGTTGCCGGAGCGGTCGGCGCGGTGCTGGTGCACGAACGCCGCGTCCAGGTGCAGGGCCGGGACCGCCATGAGCTCCTCGAACTCCTCGGTGCCGTCGGGCAGCACGGTGGCGTAGGGCGAGCGCACGGTCTGCAGCTCGGGCATGACGACCGGGACGTCGGAGCCCAGGCCGGCACGGGTGGGCAGGAAGGGCACGCGCCAAGCGGCGGCCTGGAGGCCCAGCAGGAGCATCCCCTCGTCGAGCTCCATCGCCTCGACCGTCCCGTTCTGGCGGGCCGCCTGGTAGTGCGGCTCGAGCGGGATGGAGTCGAGCGACACGAACCCCGAGACGATCTTGCGGGCCTTGCCGGCGCGGCACAGCAGGCCGACGTCGGGCCCGCCGTAGGTGACCACCGTGAGGTCGGTCAGGTCCGACCGGAGGATGGCCCGCACGATGGCCCGGGGCTTGCGGCGGCTGCCCCAGCCGCCGATGCCGATCGTCATCCCGGAGCGCAGCTCGCCCACGGCCTCGTCGATCGTGCAGGTCTTGTCAGGTCCTGGCACCTGCTCCTCCGTCCTGTGTCCGTGGCGGCCCGGGAGGACGCACACGCTGGTGAACTCGGCCAACCGGGTTCCCGTGCCGGGACCCGCCGTGGCGCGCCCGGTACCGTACTCCCTGCCGCGCCAGACCCCTCTGGTCGGCAGGACAGGGGACGGGACGCATGCGCGCTGCACGAACGACGACAAAGCTGCTGGCGGCAGCACTGGTGCTGGGCCTCGCCCTGACCACGGCGGCCTGCGGCGGCAAGGACGACGCCGCGCCCACCACGACGGCCCAGTCCGGTTCCACCGTGCCCGACACCGTGGCGACCACGACCACGCTCGACGACTCGGACTACGCCAAGTTCGCCGCGCAGCTGGACGCCAAGCTCACGGCGGCCGGCACCGACCAGTGCAAGCTCGAGCCGCTCTTCATGGAGCTGAGCGCCGGGACCGGGACGGCGCCCGCCACGCCGCAGCAGGTGGAGCAGGCGGTCGGGCTGACCGTCGACCTGTTCAACGCCCTCGCCGCGTCGGCTGGTCCGGCCCGGGCCAAGGAGGCGCAGGACGTCCGGAACGGGGCCGAGCAGATCACCGCTGCGGCCAAGCAGAACAACTACTCGGTCGAGTGGATCCGCTCCCCCGACGCGTCCAACACGTTCAGCCAGGACTTCGTGACGTCGCTTGCGGCCATCCGTGCCGATGTCCTGAAGAACTGCAGCAAGGACTAGCGGGCGGGACGGCGGCCCCGGCCACCAGCTACTTCGAGTACCTGGCGTCGGTCTTGTCGACGAACGCGTCGCGGGCCTCGTCCGAGACGCCCGACAGGTTCAGCTCGAACGTGAAGCCCTGCTCGAACCGGTAGCTGCGGTTGACGTCGACCACGTCGATCCCGTTCAGGCACTCCTTGGCCCGGCGGATCACGTAGCGGCTCTTGGTGCAGATCTTCTCCGCGATCTCCATCGCCGCGCCCCGGAGCTCCTCGGCCGGGACCACCTTGGCCACGCTGCCCCAGGACGCGAGCAGCGACGCGTCGACGGGCTCGGCCGTGTAGACCATCTCGCGCATCTTGTGCTGGGGCACGAGCCGGGCCAGGTGGGTCGCGGCGCCGAGCGCCCCCTGGTTGACCTCGGGCAGGCCGAACCGGGTCCCCTCGGCCGCCACGATGACGTCGGAGTTGCCGACCAGGCCGATGCCACCGCCCAGGCAGTAGCCGTGCACCGCCGAGATGACCGGCACCTCGCACTCGTAGACCGCCTTGAACGCGGCGTAGCAGCCCTTGTTGGCCCCGATCAGGGCGTCGAACCCGTCGGTCTGCTGCATCTCCTTGATGTCCACCCCGGCGTTCCACCCGCGCCCCTCGGCCCGGAGCACGAGGGCGCCCACCTGCGGGTCGCGGCCGGTCTGCGTGACCAGGTCCGCCAGCTCGAACCACCCGGCGACGGTGAGCGCGTTGACGGGCGGGTGGTCCATGACGACCTCGGCGACGCCCTCGGCGACGGTGACGGAAAATCCCACTTGCACTCCCGGTGAACGGGCACCCGGTCGGCCGGGTGCGACACCACGAACGTACCGGGTGGCGGACCGGACGGCGAAGGCCGGGCCGGGGACCCGCCGGCGGCGCGGCTCAGGGGCGACGGCCCACCACGACCTCGCCGAGGGCGTCGAGCAGCACCTGGTCCGACAGGTAGCGCGAGTGGCCGTGGTCGCCGGTGGGCAGCGGCCGGGCCACGCCGGCCGGGTCCGGCCCGTGCAGCACGCCGGTGCGCGCCACCCAGGCCACCGGGTCGTCGTCCTCGAGGGCCGACCACACGGCGCCGCCCGGGCGGACCCGCAGGACGCCGGGGTCGTCCACTCCCAGGCCGGGTGCGCCCAGGAGCACGAGCTCGTCGACCTGCAGGCCTGCGGCGACGGCACGGCTCGCCACCAGCGCGCCGTAGCTGTGGCCGACGAGCACGATCCGGCCGGCACCCCCGGCGCTCAGGTGCGCCACGTCGGTCGCCAGGGTCCGGGCGCCGTCGCCGGCCGGACGACGGTCCACGCCGGCGAGCAGCGAGTCGGGGGCGTCGTAGCCGAGCCAGGCGTAGACGGTCACCGGGTGGTCGGGGTGCTGGACCGTCAGGTGCTCCGAGAGCCGGACCGCCTCGCGCCCCAGCCGCCGGCGGTGGCCCAGGTGCGTGCCGACGCCGGGGACCAGGACCACCACCGTCGCCGCGTCGGGCGGACCCACGCGGCCGAGCCAACGGCCGTCGCCGGCGTGCGACTCGTGCACCGTGACCACCCCCGGGTAGGGGGTCGACGCCACCCGCTGGAACCTGGCCCGGCGCCGGAGGTCCGCCGCCCGCCCGGCGAGCAGGTCGCCCAGGCGGGTCAGGGGCACGACCGACTCGCCCAGCAGCCGGTGCACGCCCCGCTGCGCCGCACCCGGCCCGGCGGCCCGGTCCCGCGCGGCCGCCACCCGGCGGGCCGACTCGCGCACGCTCGCGGCGGCGCCGGCGAACGACCGGGCGAGCCGGTCGAGCTGGTCTGGGTCTGCACCGAGCCGCACGCCGTCAGCGTAACGAGCAGCTCCGCCGCGTCACCGGGGACCGCGGCCCGTGGCCGGTAGGGTCGGCCCATGACTGAGGGCAGGACCAGCACCCCCGGCGACGGCATGGACTACACGGGCAAGGTCGTCGTCGTGACCGGCGGGACCAAGGGCATCGGCCGGGTCGTCAGCGAGCGGTTCCTGGAGTGGGGCGCGCACGTCATGACCTGCGGGCGGTCGGAGCCCGAGTCACTGCCGGCCGCCGACGGCCGCACCGCCGGGTTCCTGGCCGCCGACCTGCGCGACGCCGACCAGGCGGCTGCCGTCGTGGACGCCGCGGTCGAGCGCTACGGCGACCTGCACCTGGTGGTGAACAACGCGGGAGGCGCACCGCCCGCCGACGCCGCGACGGCGTCGCCCCGGTTCTCTGAGTCCATCGTCCGGCTCAACCTGCTGGCCCCGCTGCACGTCGCCCAGCGCGCCCACCAGCGGTTCCTCGAGCTCCGCAGCGACGAGGACCCCGGCGTGGTCGTGAACATCGCGTCGGTGTCGGCCACCCGGCCGTCGCCCGGCACCGCCGCCTACGGCGCGGCAAAGGCCGGGCTGCTGAGCCTGACGCAGTCGCTCGCGGTGGAGTGGGCGCCGCGCACCCGCGTCGTCGGGATCGTCGCCGGGCTCATCCTCACCGAGCAGGCCCACCTGCACTACGGCGACGACGCCGCGGTGGCCCGGGTCGCCGGCACGGTGCCGGCCGGGCGTCTCGGCACCCCGGACGACCTGGCCCAGGCCTGCCGGTGGCTGGGGTCGCCCTACGCGTCGTACGTGTCCGGCTCGGCGGTCTGGCTGCACGGCGGCGGCGAGCGCCCCGCGTTCCTCGACGCCGCCGACTGAGCCGACGACCGGCCTCGGGCCGGACCGGGCGTCAGGCCAGACCGAGCGCCCCAGAGAGCTCGCGCCAGTCCTCGACCGGCACCTCGGTCTGGTTCTGGCGCAGCGTCTGGATGCACACGTGGTCGGCACCGGCGTCGAGGTGCGCCTGCACCCGGGCCAGCACGTCGTCGACGCTGCCCCACACCACGATGGCGTCGACCAGCTTGTCGGAGCCCCCGTCGGCCAGGTCCTCCTCGGACCAGCCCAGGCGCCGGAGGTTGTTGAGGTAGTTGGGCAGGCCCATGTAGATGGCCATGTTGGACCGCGCGACCTCGCGGGCGACGGCGGGGTCGGTCTCCAGCACGGCCATCTGCTCGACGGCCAGGAGCGGCCCGTCGCCCATCACCTCGCGGGCGAACGCCGTGTGCTCCGGCGGGACGAAGTACGGGTGCGCGCCCGCGGTCCGGGTGGCGGCGAGCTCGAGCATCTTTGGCCCGAGGGCGGCCAGCACGGTCTGGGCCGGCACCTCCGACTTGGGCGAGAAGAAGTACGCCTTCTCCATGTCGTCGAGGTACGAGACCATGCCGGAGTACGGCTTGGAGTAGTCGTGGTGCCGGATCTTGGACACCAGGTGCTCGTGGCTGACGCCCAGGCCGAGCAGGAACCGGCCCGGGAACGCCTCGGCCACGGTCTCCTGCGCCGCGGCGCAGGTCATGGGGTCGCGGCCGTACCGGTTGGCGATGCCCGTGGCGACCTTGAGGGTGCGGGTGGCCCCGAGGAGCAGCGTGGAGCTCACGAAGACCTCCCGCGCCACGGTCTCGGGGATCCAGACGGCGCCGAACCCGAGCTCCTCGATCTCGGCCGCGTACTCCCCGGCGCGGGCCGACGGCACGGCGTCGAGCGTGCCCGTCCAGATCCCGTAGGTACCGATGTCGATGTGCTCGTTCTGCACCGCTGCTCCTGGGTCGGGCCCGGCGGCGGTGTGCCGGCCGGACGGCTGCGCAGGAACGTACCGCGCCGGGCGGGGCTGCAGGTGCGGCGGCGGGCGGTCCGGGAGGGCGGTGGCTGCCACCGACCCCCCGGGCTCGCACGACAGGGCGCTCCACCGTCCCGCCGGACCGGCGACGTGCGCCGGACGACGAGCCTCTCCACCCCGTTGCAGCCGAGGTCGGGGCTGCATTGGAACCAGACTAACGCGCGCGTGGCCCGGAGGACAGCGTCGTTCCGCTGAAGATTGTTCGTCAGCGTCCCCGTGGCGTAGTAGGCACTATGTGACTCCGTAGTGCCTACTATGGCCGCATGCCGGAACGAGCTGCCCCGACCACTACCCGGCAGGCCGCCGGCGACGACCGGCCGGACCGCCGGCAGGAGCTGCTCGACGCAGCGTGGGAGGTCGTGGACGCCCTCCCGCTGGCGAAGGTCTTCGCCGGTGCCACCGCCGCCGCCGTCTCGGCGCAGGCGGGCGTCACCACCGGGTCGTTCTTCCACCACTTCGCCAGCTCCACCGAGTTCGCCGAGGCCATGGTCCGGGCCGTGGCCGCGCCACAGGGCGACGCCGACCTGACGACCGACGAGTTCATCGACGCGCTGGACCACATGGAGCTCGTCGACGCGATCCGTGCCGCGAGCCTGCACGTGTGGGAGGAGTTCACGACCGACCCGCGCCTGGCCGCCGCGACCCGCCGCCTGCTCCTGCTGCAGGCCCACCGGGACACCCTGCTGCCGCAGCCGGACGGCGACGCACGGACCGTGGGGCAGCTGGTCGACCGCACGATGGCCGAGGGCGAGCGGGCCGGCATCGCCATGTCGGCCGAGGTGCTCCGCCGGAGCCGGCGGGTGCCGGTAGAGCCCTTCACGGTGGGGCGGCTGGTCGTCGCCCTGACGGGGCTGTTCAACGGCCTGGCCCAGCGGCACGCGCTCGACCCCGACGCCGTCGACGACGAGCTGTTCGCCGACGTGGTCGCCGTGCTGGTCGCCACCCTGACCCAGCCGTCCGGGAGCCGGCGCCAGGTCCAGGACGTCGCCGCGCTCACGGGCCTCGACCTGTCGCCCCAGGCCAGGGCCGGGGCCATGCGGCGCGACGCCACGCGCCGGCGGATCGTGGCGCGTGCCGCCGGGCTCTTCGCCGACGGCTGGGAGGAGGTGACCGCGAGCGAGGTCGCCGACCGGGCGGGCGTGTCGACCCAGACCGTCCTGAACGCGTTCGGCTCGGTGCGCCTGGTGGCGGCCGCCACCTTCGGTCGCCACCTGCCGACGCTCGCCGGCGACCGGGCGGCCGAGGACGCCACGCCCCTGGACCGGCTCCGCCAGGTGCTGGTGGGTCTGGCCGCGGCGGCCGCGACCGACGCCGGTGCGGCCCGGGCCCTGCTCGACGAGCGGCTGGACGACCGTCATCGCCGCCCGCTGGAGCGCCCGCGGGTCGATGAGTTCGTCCCGCTCGCCGAGCTGGTCGAGCCGCTGGTGCGCGACGTGCTCGGCGACGACGACGGCGCAGCGGCGCCGGTCGACGAGCTGTCCGGGGCAGCGGTGGACCTGGTGCTGCGGCAGGGGGTGGTGCTGGCGGGCGACCCGGGGGCGGCGGCCGAGCTGGGCCTCCGGCTGCTGGTCGCCGGGCCGGCCGCCAACTCTGTGCGCGGGAGGGCCTCCCGCTAGCCTGCGCCGGTTCGTACGTCCCGGTGCCGCCGCACCCGGACCCGTCGCAGGAGCGTCCGATGGGCAAGCCCCAAGTCCCTGCCGTGGAGGGGTGGTTCACCCTGCCCGGCGACGGCACCGCCGTGCTCACCGGCACCCGTTGCACCGGGAGCGGCACCTACTTCTTCCCGCCCGAGCGCGTGATGTCCCGGGCGCCCGGCTACGCCGACGCCGAGCTCGAGGAGGTCGAGCTGTCGACGTCCGGCACGCTCTGGAGCTTCACCGACGCCCAGTACCAGCCCCCGGAGCCGTACATCCCGGTGACCGACCCCTACGAGCCGTTCGCGCTCGCCGCCGTGCTGCTCGAGAAGGAGCAGCTCGTGGTCATGGGACAGGTCGTGGCCGGCGTCGGCGTGGCCGACCTGCGGGTCGGCATGGAGATGACCCTGGTCGCCGACACCCTCTACGAGGACGACGACCACGAGTACGTCATGTGGAAGTGGCAGCCGGTCGCCGGCGGGACGGAGGACCAGGCATGAGCGTCGAGCAGGTGGCCGTCCTCGGTGCGGGCATGCACCCGTGGGGCAAGTGGGGCCGCAACTTCGTCGAGTACGGCGTCGCCGCCGCCCGCGACGCCCTGGCCGACTCGCAGGTCGACTGGCGCGACATCCAGTTCGTCGCCGGCGCCGACACCATGCGCAACGGCTACCCCGGCTACGTGGCCGGCGCCACGTTCGCCCAGGCCCTGGGCTGGACCGGCGTGCCCGTGACCTCGTCCCCGCCGCTGCCGCCCGGCGAGCCCCCGCA
>CAIYXG010000429.1 GCA_903930035.1 uncultured Actinomycetes bacterium
CGGTGGCGTCGGACCCGCCGGGCGGGACCCACCGGGCCTGCCGCCCGGCGGCGTCGAGCTCGTCGCGCAGTGCCGCCACGGTGGCCTCCACCTCGTCGAGGTCCACCACGCGGACGTCGGCGCCGAAGAGCCGGTCGAGCAGCACGTTGCCGCCGTCGGTGTAGGCGGGGCCCGAGCGCGGCACGGTCCGGGTGAGCACCAGCACGCAGTGCAGGCCGGCCCGGGCGCACGCGGCCGCCGTCTGGCGGGCGTGGTTGGACTGCACGGCGCCGAAGGTCACGACGGTGTCGCAGCCACGCGCGAGCGCGTCGCCCAACAGGAACTCGAGCTTGCGGACCTTGTTGCCCCCGAGGCCGAGCCCGGTCAGGTCGTCGCGCTGCACCCATAGCGGCAGGCCCAGCTCGGCACCCAGCCGCCCGAGCGGCTCGAACGGCGTGGGCAGCGTGCCCAGCCCGAACCGCGGGAGGTCCACGGTCCCGCTCACGACGGGGTCCCGAGCCGGCGGTAGAGCGCGGCCACGTGCTCGCGGAACACCCGCCGGTCGTAGCGCTCGTCGGCCCGGGCCCGGCCGGCGCGGCCCATGGCCTGGCGGCGTGCGGGGTCGGTCAGCACCTCGGCGAGGGCGCCGGCGAGGGCGCCGGCGTCCTGCGGCGGGACCAGCCGTCCCTGCACGCCGTCGTCGACCATGGCGGCGACGGTGGGGATGTCGGAGCCCACGACGGGGACGCCGGCCGCCAGCGACTCGATCACCGAGAACGGCTGGCCCTCGACGAACGTCGGGAACACGAACACGTCGGACCCTGCCAGGTGCCGGTAGACCTCGGTGCGCGGGACCTTGCCCAGGAGCGCCGCGCCCCGGCCGCGGCGTTCGACCTCGGCGCGGACCCGGTCCTTCTCGGGGTCCTTGCCCGGGGTCGTGTCGCCCAGGACCCGCAGCTCGTAGGCCACGCCCTGCGCGTCGAGCTCGTCGAGCGCGTCCAGGAGGACGAGCACGCCCTTGCGCTCGAGCAGCTCGCCGACGAACAGGACGACCGGCGGCGAGTGGTCCGCGGACGACGTCGGGACGTCCTCGACCACGACGGAGTTGGCCACGACGGGCATCCAGATGTGCGGCTGGTACGGCCGCAGGTTGGCCTCGCCGGCTGCGTCGAGCAGCACGTTGGCGTCGGCGAGCCGGTCGAGCAGCCGGTAGGCGAGACGGTGGGCCCCGCCCACCTGGTAGGTGCCCGGCGCCTCCATGTAGGGGCGGAACGCATGGTTGTGCAGCAGCACGCGGGCCCCCCGCAGCCGGGCGGCGGCCGCGATGGCGACCTGCCGCCACGCCACGAAGGTCGGGTCCTGCACCGAGTGGGTGTGGACCACGTCGCCCCGGCGGGCCAGCCGGAAGGTGTCCCACGCGTCGCCGGCGACCCGGCGGACGTTGGTCAGCGAGAACTTCCCGCGCTGGTCCTGGGCCTGCGCCGTGTTCTGGAACACGATCTCGAACTCGTCGTTCAGGACGGGGTCCTCGACCAGGTCGAGCGCCACGGTGGTGATCCCGCCGGCGAGCGGGGGGCCGTGGGCGACGACGACGACGCGGATGCCGGTGCTGGTGGCCATGGTCCTCCTGCGTCGCGCCCCGTGGGGTCCCCGTCGGCCGGACCGCTGCGGCGGTGGCCGGTCGTGATGAATAGCATGGTGCCCGTTCTGGCGCCCGCTGGGGCGCACCGTCAGAGGAGACCTTCGTGGACGTTCGTATCGGCGTGACCAACACCCCCCGGGAGATCGAGCTGCAGCTCGCCGACGACACGGACCGTGCCGCGCTCCGGGCCCAGGTCGAGGACGTCATGGGCGACGACTCCAAGGTCCTGTGGGTCACCGACAAGAAGGGCCGCGAGGTCGGCGTCGCCTCGAAGCGCATCGCCTACGTCGAGCTCGGCAGCTCCGAGCAGGCCCGCACCATGGGCTTCTCCGGCTGACGCCGGCGCACTACAGGACCGGACGAGCAGGACCGCTGGTGGCCGCGGGCCCCGTGCCCCTGCTGGAGCGGCGGCTGCTGTTCGTCACCGGCAAGGGCGGCGTCGGCAAGACGTCCGTCGCCTCGGCCATCGGGCTCCTGGCGGCCCAGCGCGGCCTGCGGACGCTGGTCTGCGAGGTT
The DNA here is from genome assembly GCA_903930035.1 of uncultured Actinomycetes bacterium. Lineage (GTDB taxonomy): Bacteria > Actinomycetota > Acidimicrobiia > Acidimicrobiales > Microtrichaceae > CAJANQ01. Next base: position 2,138 of record CAIYXG010000429.1, read on the forward strand.
GACGCCAAGGGGAACCTGGCGGACTTCTTCGGGGTCGGCCCGCTGAGGTTCCAGCCCACCGAGGTGCGCGAGCACCTGTTCGCCATGGCGATGGACACCGAGGAGTCGCTCAAGGAGTACCTGCGGCTCCAGCTGAAGGTGCCGCTGCTGGCCAAGATCGGGCCCCTGGCCAGCACGTTCGACTTCGTGGCCAACGCGGCGCCCGGCGTGAAGGAGATCCTCACCGTCGGCAAGCTCACCTACGAGGTCCGCGAGCGGAACTACGACCTGGTGGTGGTGGACGCCTCGGCGTCGGGCCACGTGGTCGGCCAGCTGGCGTCGCGGGTGGCCATCGGCGAGGTGGTGAACGCCGGACTGGTCGGCAGCCAGACCGACTGGATGATCGAGCTCCTGACCGACCCGGCCACGACCGGCGTGGTCGTGGCCACGGCGCCCGAGGAGATGCCGGTGACCGAGACGCTCGAGCTCATCGGCCGGCTGAAGGACGAGACCGAGATCGACGTCGCCGCCGTGGTGGTCAACCGCGTGCTCCCCGAGCTGTTCGGCCGCGACGAGGAGGCCATCTTCGGCACGCTCCGCGCCGACGGCGCCGCCGCGCTCGCCGGGGCGGTCGGCCCGGGCGCGACCGACGTGCTCGACGCTGCGGACCTGGCCGTGGGCCTCCGGCGGAGCCGGGCCGTGCACCTGGCCCGTCTCCGTGAGGGCCTGCCCGTCGGCCTGCCCGTGCTCTACGTGCCGTACCTGTTCACCCGGTCGCACGGCGTGCGGGCGACGTCGCTGATCGCGTCGTCGCTCGGCGAGGAGCTGGGGTTCTGATGGCCCGTACCGGCGCCCGCGCGGCGGACCTGACGCTCGAGCAGCTGTGCTCGGCCAAGGAGGTGCTGGTCTCCACGGGCTCCGGCGGGGTGGGCAAGACCACGACCGCCGCCGCCATCGGGGCCGTGGCCGCGGCCCGGCTGGGGGCCAAGGTCCTGGTCCTGACGGTCGACCCGGCCCGGCGGCTGGCGACGGCGCTCGGCCTCGAGGAGTTCGGCAACGTCGAGACCCGGGTCCCCGACGAGGCGTTCGCCCACGTCGAGGGCGGCGCCCGCGGCGAGCTGTGGGTGGCGATGCTCGACACGAAGCAGTCCTGGGACGACCTGGTGGCCCGCCACGCCCCCGACGACGCCACCCGGGACGCCATCCTGGCCAACTCGATCTACAAGAACCTGAGCGGAAAGTTCGTGCAGAGCCACGACTACGTCGCCATGGAACGGCTCTACGAGATCCACACGTCGGGCCGCTACGACCTGGTCGTGGTGGACACGCCGCCGACCCGCAACGCCATCGACTTCCTCGAGGCGCCCGACCGCATGGCGGACTTCTTCTCCTCCCGGCTGCTGCGCTGGCTCATCGCGCCCTACCGCAGCCGGGTCGTGAGCTTCGCGTCCAAGCCCTTCTACTCGGTGGCCGACCGCATCCTGGGCACGCAGTTCCTGGAGGACATCGCCGAGTTCTTCATGCTGTTCCAGACCATGTACGACGGCTTCGTCGAGCGGGCCCGGGCCGTGACCACGCTGCTCGGCGGGCCGCAGACGTCCTTCGTCGTCGTGTCCACGCTCGAGGTGGCGCCGTCGCGCGAGGCCGAGTTCTTCCTGGAGCTGCTCTCGGACCGCGGGTACCACGTCGGTGCGCTCGTCCTGAACAAGGTCCTGCCGGACCTCCTCCTGTCCACCGACGGCGCCGACACCGCCCGCGTGCTGTCCACCGACGCCGACGCGGTGGCGGCCCGGCTGGCCCCCGGCCTGTCGACCGCCGCCGGCCCCGTGGACCCGGCGCACCTGGCCCACGTGCTGGCCGAGGTGGGCACCAACTTCGCCAACTTCGCCGTCGTGGCCCGGCGGGAGGCCGAGCAGCGCGCCGAGCTGTCCCGCACCCCCGACCTGTGCCTCACGGTCCCGTGGTTCGACGACGACATCCACTCGGTGGACGGCCTGCTGCGGCTGGGGGAGGTGCTGTGGCGATGAGCGACGCCATGGACGACGAGTTCGCGCACGACGACCCCGCCGACTTCACCGCCGAGCACGTCGGGATGGTGGTCCCGCCGGTCGACGAGGACGCCGCCCGGCACCTGCGCGACCTGGTCGCGTCGTGGGGCATGCTCGCCGACCTGTCGTTCTCGGACCTGCTGCTCTACGTCCCCGACCCCGCACCGTCCGACGACGGCGACCTGCAGTTCGTCGTGGTCAACCAGGTGCGCCCCAACACCGGCCAGACGCTCTTCCTGGAAGAGGTCGTGGGCCGGCGGGTCACTGCGGCGCAGCGGCCCACCGTCGCCCGGGCCGCCGCCTCCGGGCAGGTCGAGGAGGAGGAGGTCGACTCGGCGTGGCTGGGGGAGCGGATCCGGGTGACGGCCATCCCCGTGCGCTTCGGCGGTCGCACGGTCGCCGTGCTGGCCCGCGAGTCGGCGCTGTCCATGACCCGCCAGCCGGGCGAGTTGGAGCGGGA
>CAIYXG010000430.1 GCA_903930035.1 uncultured Actinomycetes bacterium
CGTCGTTGAAGATCACGTAGGCCGGGACGTCGCCGGCCCGGGCCGTGTCCTTGCGCCACCGCCGGAGGGCGTCCGCCAGGCCGGCGTCGGCGTCGTCGGCGGGCGCGGGGCGGCCCTTGTTCGCGGCACGGGCCTCCGAGGCCCGGCGGGCGGTGGCCGGCCGGTCGAGCGGCGGGGGAGCGGCCCCGACCGCCGCCGACAGGACCCCGAGCCAGGGCGACGGCCTGCGCTTCATCGACCGGCTGCCGAACTCGCGGCGCGCGGCCCAGGTGCAGTGCAGCTCCTCCCGGGCGCGGGTGAGGGCGACGTAGAGCAGCCGGCGCTCCTCGTCGACGGCGTCGGCGTCCTCGGCGAAGTGGATGGGGACGAAGCCCTCCTCCAGGCCGGCCAGGTGCACCACCGGCCACTCCAGGCCCTTGGCCGCGTGGAAGGTCACGATCTCGACGGCGTCGCCGCCGCGGCGGTCCTCGCCGCGCAGCGCCGAGGCCACCCAGCCCAGGAAGCCCGGCACGCCGCCCTGGGGGTCGAGCACCAGGTACTCGCGGCCGAGCCGGACGAGCTCGGCCACGTTGGCGGCGCGCTCCTCGTTGGTGGCGTCGGCCAGGGACAGCTCCAGGTCGCCGAGGCCCACGCCCAGCCCGGTGGCCGTGCGGAGCGACGCCATGGCCTCCTTGACCTCGGGCTGGTCGAGGAGGTCGCCCGCCCCCCGGACGGTGTGGGGGATCCGGGCGGTGGTGAGCGCCTCGGCGATCACGACGGCCTGGGCGTTCGTGCGGACCAGCACGGCCTGGTCCGACCAGGGCTGGCCCGGACGGTGGTGGTCCCGCACGGCGCGGGCCACGGCCTGTGCCTCGGCCGACTGGTCGGGCAGCTGTCGCACCGTGGGGGCGGGCCCGGCGCCACGGTTGGGCCGCAGCCGGATGGGCACGCTGGGGCCGTCGGCCAGGACGGCGTTGGCGGCAGCCAGGATCTGCGGGGTGGAGCGGTAGTTGTCCTCCAGGGTGACGGTGTCGCCACCGGGGAAGAACTCGTCGAACTGGGTCAGGTAGCGGGCGTCCGCGCCGTTCCACGCGTAGATGGCCTGGTTGGGGTCGCCGACGACGCAGAGGTCGGACTCGGGGCCGAGCCAGTGGCGGAGCAGCTCGAACTGGAGCGGGTTGACGTCCTGGAACTCGTCCACGAACAGGTGCCGGAAGCGCCAGTGGCGCGCCGAGGCGTAGACGGGGTCGGCGGCCAGGTCCCGGGCCGCCAGCCGGAGCAGGTCGTCGAAGTCGACCAGCCGGTCCTTGAGCTTCTTGTCCATGAACCGCTGGTAGACGTCGGCCATCGCCGCCGGGTCCAGGGGCGGCGTGCGGTGGTGGCGGGCGGCGGCGGCCACGTAGTCCTCGGGCGCGACCCGGCGGGCCGACGCCCACTCGATCTCGGTCACGGCGTCGAGCGGGGCGGTGCGGTCCTTGCTCGGGGGCATGAGGCGCGCCACGTAGCCGACCTTGCGCTCGAGGAGCTCCGGCGGCCTCACGCCGCGCTCCTCCCACCGCTGCCGCAGCTGCGCGTACGCAATGGCGTGGAAGGTGCCGGCCTGCACGCCGTCGCGCAGGCCGAGCCGGCCGAGCCGGGTGCGCAGCTCGCCGGCCGCCTTGCGGGTGAAGGTGACGGCCAGGACGCGGTGCGGGTCGAGGTGCCCGGCCAGCGCGCCGTGCGCGATGCGGTGGGTGA
>CAIYXG010000431.1 GCA_903930035.1 uncultured Actinomycetes bacterium
CGCACACGTAGCCCTCCGCGTCCACGGCGAGCGAGTCCAGGAGCTGGTGGCCTGGCAGGCCGGCGAGCACCACGCCGAACGGCTCGAGCAGGCCGTCGCCCTGGACGGTGCCCGGGGCCGGCACGTTCCACTCCCACACCCGGCCGGTGTGGGTCTCGGCGGCGTAGAGCTTGGCGCCGTCGGGCGAGAGGCCGATGCCGTTGGGGGCGTCGAGCGGGTGCACCACCTCGGTGCACGACGACCCGTCGGCAAGTGCGTAGTGCAGACCGGTGCGGTCGCTCGTGCGGTCGAGCCGCACGCCGTGGTCGGTGAACCAGAACCCGCCGTGGCCGTCGAACACCAGGTCGTTGGGGGCCCGCAGCGGACGGCCCGAGGACTCCGTGTAGACGGTGGTGACCTGCCCGGTGGCCAGGTCGACCTTCTGGACGGACCCGCCGGTCCAGCCCTCGGGCACGCCGCCTGGGACGACCATGCCGCCCAGGTCGTGGTACTCGAAGCAGCCGCCGTTGTTGGTGATCCAGACGGCGCCGTCGGGGCCGACGGCCGCGCCGTTGGGACCGCCGCCGCAGTCGGCGACCACCTCGACCGTGCCGTCGGGCAGCACCCGGGAGAGGGTGCCACGGGCGATCTCGACGACGAGCACGGACCCGTCGTCGAGCGGGACCGGCCCCTCGGGGAACTGCAGGCCGGTCGCGACGGTGCGGAACTCGGTCGGGTAGGTCATGGCCGGAGCGTACCGGGGCCGCGGCCCGCGGTCGGGCGCCGCACCATGACGCACCACCGGGTGGCGGTTAGCGTCCTGCCCGACGTGGCCCCGAACCTCACCCCTTCCTGCCGAACCCCACCGCCGAGTCGGTCGTCGACGCGGCGCTCTCGGCCGCGGGGACCGGGCCCGTCGCGGACCTCTCCGTCGAGCAGGTGGCGCTCGCCGCCGGGGTCTCGACGAGCTCCGTCTACCACTCGTTCGGCAACCGGAACGGGCTGCTCGCCGCCGTCGAGGCGGAGCGGTACCGCCGCCTCGCCCTGGCCGAGGACCGGGCGCGGCTCGACAGGGGCGCAGGTTCCCAGAGCTCTGACGAGTTCCTGCAGTTCATCGCCGAGGAGCTCGTCCGGATCGCCACCGACACCGGGGCGACCGAAGTGCGGCGCCAGCGTCTCCGGGTCGCTGCTGCGGCGCTCGACGACGAGGACGTCTACGAGCACATGGCCAGCGTCCAGCTGGAGATGTTCCGTGTGATCGGGGAGATGGTCGCCGACGGCCAAGGTCGGGGTCTGGTGAACCCGCACATCGACCCGGTGGCCTACTGCGCGTGGTTCCACGGCATGTGCCTCGGCCGCTCGGCCACCGAACGCACCTACGCGGACACCGACGAGTGGCTCGCCGTGGCCGTCCCCGCCGCGCTCGCACCGCTCCGCGTGCCGGAGCAGCCGGGCTAGAGCTCGCCGTTCTCGATCATCTGGTCGAGCTCCTCGGGGGTGAGCAGGACCGCACGGGCCTTGGACCCCTCGGACGGTCCGACCACGCCGCGCTGCTCCATGAGGTCCATGAGCCGGCCGGCGCGGGTGAACCCGACCTTGAGCTTGCGCTGCAGCATCGAGGTGGAGCCCAGGCCGGACCGCACCACGATCTCGATGGCCTGGGCCAAGAGCTCGTCGTCGTCGCCGTTGCCCCCACCGCCGGACGTGCCGCTGCCACCTGCGTCGGTGGACCCGCTGCCGGCCTCGGCGTCGACGCCCTCGACGTAGTACTGCTCGACGTCGGGAGCCTGACGCCGCCAGTAGCCGACGATGTCAGAGACTTCCTTCTCCTCGACCCAGGCACCCTGGATGCGGTTGCCGCTGGCGGAGTCGCCGGCCTTGAGGAGCATGTCGCCCCGGCCGACGAGGCGCTCGGCGCCGACCTCGTCGAGGACCACGCGGGAGTCGGTGGCCGACGAGACCCGGAAGGCCACGCGGGCCGGCACGTTGGCCTTGATGAGGCCGGTAATGACGTTCACCGACGGCCGCTGGGTGGCAATGACCAGGTGGATGCCCACGGCCCGGGCCATCTGGGCGATACGGCAGATGGCGTCCTCCACGTCGCGGGCGGCGACCATCATGAGGTCGGCCAGCTCGTCGACGACGATCAGGATGAACGGCAGCCGCTCGAGGGTCTCGCCCTCCTGGGCCCGGTCCTGCAGCTCGCCGGAGTCGAACGCCGCGTTGTAGCCGGTCATGTCACGGAACCCGACCCGCGACAGCAGGTCGTAGCGGCGCTCCATCTCCTTGACGGCCCAGTTGAGGGCGTTGGCCGCCTTCTTGGGGTTGGCCACCACCTGGGTCAGCAGGTGCGGGATCCGGTTGTACTGCGTGAGCTCCACGCGCTTGGGGTCGATCAGGATCATGCGGACCTGGTCGGGCGTGGACCGCATGAGGACCGAGGTGATGATCGAGTTGATGGCCGACGACTTGCCGGCGCCGGTCTGGCCGGCGATCAGCACGTGGGGCATCTTGGCCAGGTTGGCCAGCACGGCCTTGCCCTCGATGTCGCGGCCGACGCCGACCTCGAGCGGATGGTGGGCGGCCTTGGCCTCGGGCGACGCCAGGATGTCGCCCAGCATCACGTTCTGGCGGGCCTCGTTGGGCACCTCGACGCCGATGGCCCGGCGGCCCGGGATGGGCGACAGGATGCGCACGTCCGGGGTCGCCATCTCGAGGGCGATGTCCTTGTTGAGGTTGGTGAGCTTGGCCACCTTGACGCCCGTGCCGAGCTCGAGCTCGTAGCGGGTGACCGTGGGGCCGACCACCATGCCCACGAGCGTGGTGTCCACGCCGTGGTCGTGGAGGGTGGCCTCCAGGCGCTTGCCGCGCTCCTGGGCCGCCGCGGTGTCGACCTTCTGGCGCGGCGACAGCGGCAGGAACTTGGCCGGGGGCAGGCGCCAGACCGTGGGCGCGGCGGCCGGGCCCAGGTCGAGGCGGAGCGGGTCGTCACCGGGCTCGGCCAGCTGTTCCTCGGCCACCGGGACCGGCGGGGCCTTCGGCCGGCGCTGCCGCTTGGGCTTCTCGGCCCTGGCGCCCTCGTCCTGGTCGAAGAGCTGCGGGGCGGACTGGTCCACGAACGGCTGCTCGGGGTCCTGGACCGGGTGGTCGTCGGCGTCCGGGACGCCGTCCTCGGCGGCCTCGGTGCCCGACACACGGAACAGCGTGGACAGCCAGTTCCCCGCGCCCTTGGCGACCGGCCTGGCGCCGGCGGCGGCCGTGGCACCGAGCTGCTGCACGGACCGGCCCGTCAGCAGGCTGGCGGCGAAGATGCCCAGGAGGACCATGACCACCAGGGCGCCCCACCGGCTCACGACCGCAGCGATGCCGCCCACCAGCGCGCCGGCGTACCCGCCCGCGTCCGCGAACTTGTCCAGGCCGGAGGCGGTCGGGGCCTCGCCCAGCAGCAGGTCGAGCGCGCCGAGCACCGCGACGACGGCCAGCAGCACGCCGGCGGTGCGGGTCCGGGTGAAGAACGGCTCGCGGGCCGGCTCACCCTTCGCAGGGGCGGGACGGTCGACGGGCCCGCGCACCAGCAGGGCCCCGGCGACGAGCAGCAGCACCGGGACCAGGTAGCCGAGCAGGCCGAAGAGGCCGGTGGCCACGCTGCCGAGCCCGCTCAGGAAGGTGGTCGTGCGGCCGGCGTAGAGGCCGATCCCCATGAGGACCGCGAGCACCACGACGGCCAGGCCGGCGAGCTCGTGCCCCCGGCCCTCGAGCACCGAGGCCTGGGCGGCCGGCTTCTTGGCGGCCGGCTTCTTCCGCGCGGCCGGAGCCTTGCGGGAGCCGGCGGAGGTGCGGGAGCGGCTCGGGGCCTTCCGCGACGAAGAGGTCTGCTTTGTAGCCACAGTGCGACTCAGCGTAGCGACGGGTCCCGACACGACGGCGGAACCCGGCACACCCCAGCAATCCCGGGGCCCCTGGGGGTGCGGCGAGGGGCTAGCGACCGCCCGTGGCGTCGAGGACCACCGGCACGATCATCGGCCGGCGGCGGGTCTTCTCCGACACGAAGCCGCCGGCGGCCCGCCGGACGGCCTTCTCGACCTGCTGGAGCTCGGCGTCCTCGCCCATCGCCTTCTCGACCGCCGTGCGGACCCGCTCCTCGAGCTCGCCCAGCACGGCACCGGCCTCGGGCTGGCCGATCCAGCCCCGTGTGGCGATCTCGGGCCCCGCCACGATGCGCCGTGCCCGACGGTCCACCGTCACGATCGCCACGACCACGCCCTCGTCGGCCAGGATGCGCCGGTCGCGGAGCACGCCGGTGCCGATGTCGCCGACCGTGCCGTGCACGTAGACGTACTCCGACGGCACCCGGCCGGCCGGGCGCAGGCCCTTGTCGTCCAGCACGAGGCGGTCGCCGTCCTCGGCGATCAGCACGTGGTCCGACGGGGTGCCCATGACCTCGGCGAGCTTCGCGTGGGCCACCAGGTGGTGGTACTCGCCGTGGACCGGGACGAACCACTCGGGCTTGGTGATCGAGTGGTAGAGCTTGAGCTCCTCGGCCTTCGCGTGGCCGGTGGCGTGGACGTCGGACAGCCCGGAGTGCACCACCTCGGCACCCTTGCGGTAGAGGTTGTCGATCACCTTGGTCACGGCGTGCTCGTTGCCCGGGATGGGGTGGGAGCTCAGGATGACGGTGTCGTCGGGCGAGATGCTCAGCCACCGGTTCTCGCCGCTCGCGAGCAGCGTGAGCGCCGACATGGGCTCCCCCTGGGAACCGGTCGAGAGCACCATGACCTGGCCGGGCTCGTAGCGGTCCACCTCCTCGACGTCGATCAGCGCCGTGTCGGGGATCCGGAGCAGGCCCATCTCGCGGGCCATCGTGATGTTGCGGCGCATGGAGCGGCCCATCGGGGCGATCTTGCGGCCGAAGGCGATGGCGGCGTCGGCGAGCTGCTGGACACGGTGGATGTGGCTGGCGAAGCAGGCCACGATCACCCGGCGCCCCTCCTGCTCGTGCATCAGGTTGTAGAGGACCTTGCCCACGCTGGTCTCGGAGCGGGCGTGCCCGGGCTGGTCGGCGTTGGTGGAGTCCGCCAGCAGCAGCCGGATGCCGTCGCCGTCGGCCATGGCGCCGAGGCGGGCCAGGTCGGTGAGCCGGCCGTCCACCGGCGTGAGGTCGATCTTGAAGTCCCCGCTGTGGAGGATGGTCCCCTGCGCCGTGTGGACGGCGGTGGCGACCCCCTGTGGCACCGAGTGGGTGGCCGGCACGAACTCGACGTCGAACGGGCCGATCTCCCAGGTCTCGCCGTCGGCGACCACGTTGAGCTGGGTGCGCTTGAGCAGGCCCGACTCCTCGATGCGGCCCTTGGCCAGGCCGATCGTGAGCTCGGTGCCGAAGATCGGGAACTCGATCTCCCGGAGCAGGTACGACAGGCCGCCGACGTGGTCCTCGTGGCCGTGGGTGACCACGCAGCCCACGACGTCCTCGCCGCGCTCAACGAGCCACGTGAAGTCGGGCAGGACCAGGTCGACGCCGAGCATGTCGGTGTCGGGGAACATGAGCCCGCAGTCGATGAGGAGGATCTGCCCCTCCTGCTCGAGGGCCAGGCAGTTGCGGCCGATGTCGCCCAGGCCGCCGAGGAAGGTGATGTGGACCGGAGGAGCCATCAGCCGAGCGCCTCGAGGACGGCGCGGGCACGCTCTGCCAGGCCGTCGGGCGCCGGACCCATCGGTGCACGGCACTCCCCCACCCGCAGGCCCAGGACCCGCAGGAGGGCCTTGGTCGGGACGGGGTTGGGGGCGTCGTCACCGGTCTCGAACTGGTACGACTCGATCAGGGTGGCGTTGATGCGCCGGGCGTCGTCGACGTCGCCCTTCTCGAAGGCCGAGATCATCTCGGCCATCTGGCGGCCGACCCAGTGGGAGGCCACGGAGATGACGCCGACCGCACCGACCGACAGCAGCGGGAGCGTGAGGGCGTCGTCGCCGCTGTAGACCTCGAACCCGGCGGGCGCCTTGGACAGGAGGTAGGCGGTCTCGGCGGGGTCGCCGGCCGCGTCCTTGAGGCCCACCAGGTTGGGGACCTCGCGGGCGAGCCGGAGGATGGTCCCGGTGGACACCTTCCGGCCGGTCCGGCCCGGGATGTCGTAGAGGACGACGGGAAGGTTGGTCGCGGCGCACACGGCCCTGAAGTGGGCGTCGAGTCCCGCCTGCGACGGCCGGTTGTAGTACGGCGCCACCGAGAGGATGCCGTCGAGGCCCGCCTCGGTCGCCCGCTTGGTCTGCTCGACCGCGTGCGCCGTGTCGTTGGAGCCGGTACCCGCGAGCAGCGGGACCGAGACGGCCTCGCGCACCCGGCGGAAGAGCGCCAGGGTCTCGGCGTGCTTCAGCGTGGGGCTCTCGCCCGTGGTGCCGGCCAGCGCCAGCCCGTCGCTGCCGTTCTCGACCAGCCACTGCGCCAGCTCGGCCGCCGCGTCCAGGTCCAGGTCGCCTCGTTCGTCGAAGGGCGTGACCATCGCGGTCACGACGCGCCCGAAGGTGGGACTCATGCAAACTCCTCGGCGTTCTCGCCCGCGCGGCGTGTGGCGCCGTCGCCTCGTTCGTCGGACCGGGTGCGGCCCAGGGTGGCCAGCAGGTCCTCGTGCAGCTCGAACCACACCGTGTGGTACGAGTCGACCGTGGGCCGGGTGAGCCAGGTGTGCTCCCCCGCCACGACCCTGTCGTGCGCGTGCGCCAGCCGTGCGCCGTAGCCGCCCAGGCGCTCGAGGGCCCCGGGCAGCTCGTCCACGACCGGGAGCGCCCGGGCGTGCAGCGCCGAGAACCGGGCCAGCACGGCGGCGTCGCGGTCGGCGTCGGCGTGGTCGTTCACGACCTGCTGGCCGCCGAGCTGCACGACCTGCCAGTCGGTGCAGACCTCGAGGACCATGGCGTTGAGGGCGAGGAACCGCCCGTAGGTGGCCTCGACCGCGGGCCGGGCACCGGCGGCGGCCAGCTCGTCGGCGAGCAGCCCCTCGGCGTACCGGCGGCCGGCGCCCGTCAGGCTCCACCCGCTCAGGCGGCCCGCCCGGTAGCGCACCCGCCCGGCGTCGGCCGCCCCGGCGAGCACCTGCGCCACCACCGTCGGGGCCAGGTCGAACCGTGCCGCGACGACCTCGGCCTCGCAGAGGCTCCGGAGTCGGAGGGCGTGGAGCGTCAGCAGCTCGGCGTCGGGCACGGCCCAGACCCTACCGGAGCGCGGCGACGGCGCCCTCCGGGGGTTCCCGGGCGGGCGCCGTCGAGGGTGGACGGACGTCAGGCGGTGCGGACGTCGTCGTCGGTGAGGGCGAAGGACAGGTACTCCTCGCTGGTGTCGGTCCAGTCCTCGAACTGGATCACGCCCAGCTCCTCGAACCGACGACGGAGCCACTTGTCGTTGCGGTCGAGCAGGCCCAGCTTCTTGCAGTTGGGCACGATCTTGGAGAAGAGCATCGCCTGGAAGACCTCGCGGCCCGGGGCGAGCTGGACCAGCTCGATGGACTGCTTGACCGGCATGCCCATGCGCTCCCAGACCTCCTGCTGGAGGAAGC
>CAIYXG010000432.1 GCA_903930035.1 uncultured Actinomycetes bacterium
GGTGGGGATCGCCTTCATCCGGTTCGACCGCAAGGACATCCTGTCCTGAGCCCGCCTCCCGGGCACGCTAACGTCGCGTCATGAGCCACGACCATCCCGTCCATCACATCACCCTCACGGTGACCGACCTCGACGCCAGCGAGGCCTGGTACCACGACGCGCTCGGGCGCGCGACCGCCGTACGACGCGCCGGCAACGGTTGGGAACGTGTTCGGATGCAGTGGTCGAACGGTCTCGTCATCGGACTGACCCAGCACCACGGCGGCGACCCGGGGGACCGTTTCGACCACCGTCGGGTGGGACTGGACCACATCGGGATCCGGTGTTCCGACCAGCACGAGGTCCGGGCCAAGGCCGTGGAACTCGACGGTCTGGGCATCGAGCACGGGCCCGTGGAAGAGGCGCCCTACGGTTGGGCCCTGACCGCTCGTGACCCCGATGGGATCGCCGTCGAGTTCTTCGCCGCCTTGGACGACTGACCTCCACCTGCGGTCGGTTTCGCCGCAGGTCACAGCAGGTGTCACAGCTGGTACTGCCTGTCGACGTCCACGCGGTGGAAGCCCGCGGCCTCGTAGAACCCGACCGCCGGCGTGTTGTCGGCGTCCACGAACAGGTGGGCCTGCGGCATCCCCCGGTCGGCCAGGTGCTGCAGACCGTGGTCCAGCAGCGCGGCGCCGAGGCCGGTGCCGCGCCACCGCGGGTCGACGGCGATCACGAAGACCTCGCCGGACACGCTGCCGTCGGCGGTGGCGTCCGGGTCGATCTTCGTCCAGTGGAAGCCCGCCATCGAGCCGTCCGGACCCCGCGCGATGTGGAAGTCGGTCGGGTCGAACCACGGAGCCGACACCCGCAGCGCGAGATCGCCCACGTCCCACGACGCCTGGTCGGGCAGGTCCGCGAAAGCCCGTGCGTTCAGCTCGAGCCAGTCCTCGTCGTCCACGCCATGACGGAAGGCCCTGCGCGTGACGCCGTCGGGCAGGGGACGTTCGGGGTGCTCCAGGGGCAGATCACGCGCCAACAGGAGCAGTTCACGCGTGCAGGGCAGCCCCAGCGCCTGCGCGGCGGCGTTCCCGGCGGACCGGTCGCCGTGCGTCCACAGCACACCGCCGCGATGGCTCTCACGCACCTGTTCCAGCAGGACCGTGGCCGCGGCGACGTCACGTGCCGCCAGTTCCGCCGCGCCCGCGGGGGACACCACGGCATAGGCCACCGGGTCCGGGTCCGACATGAGCCAGTGCTCCCGGGTCAGGGCGTCGGCACCCGCCAGCGCCAGCCGGTTCACCTCGTCGAGCGGACGGCGCCCGGAGTCGTGCTCCTCGGCGGCCAGAAGATCCCGGACCGCGTCGCACTGCCGGGGCGAGAGCCGGTCGAGCCGTTCGATCATGCCTGGGCGGTCTCGGGCTGTCCCGGGGGAACCGCGTCCTCGACGAACCGGTACCCGACGTTTCGGACCGTGCCGATGAGGGCCTCGTACTCGAGTCCGAGTTTGGCGCGCAGCCGACGGACATGGACGTCCACGGTGCGGGTGCCGCCGTAGTAGTCGTAGCCCCACACCTCCTGCAGCAGTTGCGCCCGGGTGAACACGCGCCCGGCGTGGGTGGCCAGATAACGCAGCAACTCGAATTCCTTGAATGTGAGATCCAGATGCTGGTCGCCCAGGGTGGCCGTGTAGGACGACTCGTCGATCACCAGCGCGCCGCGTCGGATCCGGTCGGGGGAGTCGTCCGCCTCACCGGCGGAACTGCTGATCTTCCCGAGGCTGAGCCGCAGCCGTGCCTCCACCTCCGCCGGGCCCGCGGAGTCGACCAGGACGTCGTCCATCCCCCAGTCGAACTGCACGGCGGCCAACCCGCCCTCGGTGAGCACGAGCAGGAGGGGGACGTCGACACCCGTGGCCCGGATGAGACGGGTGAGGGAGCGCGCCTGCGGCAGCGAGGTCCGGCCGTCGACCAGGATCACGTCGTGCGGGGGGGCGTCGAGCAGTGCGGTCCCCTCGGCGGGCAGCACCCGCAGGGTATGCGTCAGCAACTCCACGGCCGGCAGCACATTCGCCGCGGGACCGGACTGCGAGGTCAGCAGCAGCAGTCGCATGGTGGCCCCCAGGGTGAGGTGACTCTGCGAGAATATCCCACCGTGCGACGAACGGTCCCGGCGCTGGAGCGGCGCCTGCTCACCGATGACGGCACCGTGCTGCACGCCACCTACTCACCGGGA
>CAIYXG010000433.1 GCA_903930035.1 uncultured Actinomycetes bacterium
CAAAAGGGATCGAGTCTCGGCGTCGGGACCTGACCCGATCGGCACGGACGGGGTCCGCTCCGCTCACCTTGGTGCCGAGCTCGCGAGCATCTGAGGTGCGCCCGGTGCGGCGTGTAGATGAGCGTCGGACTCACACAACTGGGCCGACTCGGTCTGGCCCCTCGACCGGTTCCGGGATCGAGGGGTGCCCGAATCGCCGAAGGCTGAGGAAACAGCCACTTCGCGCGTTCCGCCGTGCCCCCACTCGGGCGGGGCTGGCAGACAACGTGGGCGACGACCTGGTGCTGCGCGCGCCGAGGCTACCGGGATGGGGCGCCGCGTCGTCGCAGCAGTGTCCTGGGCCCGACCGTCGGACCAGGCGGCCAGCATGGTGAAGCGGCCCGATGCTCCCTGGTGCTCAGCAGTTCTCGTTGACGTAGCGGACGGCACGCGCGCTCGCCTCGGCGAACCGCGTGCTGAGCTCGGCGAACTCCTCGATCGCTGCCGGGTCGCTGCCGCCGGACGGGACCGACTTGAAGTACTCGATCATTGTCTCCAGGTCAGGACGGACCTCGTCAGGGGCCACCTCCAGGAGGCTCTGGTAGCCGGCCACGGCCCCCGCAGCGCCCGTGTCGTCCTTGCCCTCGAGCGCCTTCGCCCGCTCGCAGAAGTCGCCGCTCGCGGCGGCACCTCTGTCGCCGTCGCTCGCGACGGACGTCGACGGCGACGACGCCCCACCTGCTGCGGTGGTCGGTGTCGCCGCGTCGCCACCGGAACCGCCGCAGGCCCCGACGGCGAGCGCCATCGGAACCAGCAGCGCAGCCAGTGCCACTCGGAAGGTGCGTCGTTCGCAGGCCATCTCGCCCCCTTGCCGTTCGGGACGTACTCGGTCCCTCACCGTCGTTTCCGACAGCCTGCCACTTCGGGCTGTGGGGTGCTGACAGTCTGGGCGCGCCCCCGGGGAACAGCCGTTCGGGCGCGGTGCGAGATCGGAATCATCTTCTTGGTGACAGCACCCGAGGGGACCTCTAGGTTGTAGGGACCGGCGGCGGGGGGCCGCCAGAACAGTTGGGGGAACACCATGCGCACCACACCTCGTCGGCTCCGTGCCGGCTCCGTCGTCCTTGTCTCGTTGGTGGCGCTGGTCGCCTCGGCATGTGCCGGTGCGCCGACGGGCATCCCCTACAACGGGGGCACGTTCGAGCTCGACGTCACCATCCCGTCGCAGACCTTCACCGTCAGCCTCGGTCCGTGCTCGACCACGCTCACCACCGACCCGATCCCAGTCTCGGGCGCGTCGGTCACCCTGCCGCCGACCAACATCGACCTGAGCCGGCCGACCATCACGGTGACAGGCGCCTCGGTGTCGATCCCCGAGGCCACGCTCGCCGCCGGCACGTTTGCCGTTGGTTGTTTCGGCACGACCTTCGCCACGCTGACTGCCCAGCTGAATTTGGTGGGTGCCGCGCAGATCGGCACGGCCACCATCGACACGGCGGCGCGTACGGTGACCCTGACGGACAGCACGTTGACGCTCGACGGCTCGTCGGTCTCGCTGAACGGAGGCGTCGGCGACATCCCGCTGCCGCCGATCGACGTACCGATCCCGTCGTTCACGATCAGCATCTAACCGAGCCTTCCTCGTCGCTGCCCGCCGTCCCTCGTGGTGGCGGGCAGTGCACGTCCGGGGCCGGGCGCCGGTCAGCCCGCCAGGAACGCGGCGGCGCCGGCGAGCCGGACCTCCACCCGGTCGCCCGGGCGCAGGTCCGTCGTGCTGCGCCTCGGTGCCGGGACGACCAGCTCGGCGCCGTCGGCCAGCCGCACCCTCAGCCCCACGTGCTCGGTGAACGACCGCACCGACACCACCTCGACCGCGGCACCGTCGGCGGGTTCGACCACCACGTGCCCGGGCCGCACCAGCAGGTCCCCCTGCTCGACGCCGCTGTCGTAGCCGACCTGCTCGAGCCCGACGGGCCCGAGCGGCGTCGACAGCGCGCCGCCCTCGCGCCGTGCCGGCAGCTTCAGGACCCAGCCGGCGGCGGCGGCGACCTCGGCAGTCCGGGGCCGGTCGTACAGGTCGACCGGCCGTCCGGTCTGGACGACCCGGCCGCCCGCCAGCACGGCCACCCGGTCGGCGCTGCGGAACGCCTCGCCGGCGTCGTGGGTGATCAGGAGCGCGGTGGCCCCGGCGGCCGACAGCGCCGCTGCGACCTGCTCGCCGACCTCGGCTCGCAACGACGCGTCGAGCGCCGAGAAGGGTTCGTCGAGCACCACGAGCCGCGGCGACGGCGCCAGGGCGCGCGCCAGCGCGACGCGCTGCTGCTGGCCGCCCGAGAGCTCGTGCGGCCGACGCTCGCCGAACCCGCCCAGGCCGACCAGCTCCAGGCACTCCTCGACCCGTGCCGACCGGGCCGGGCCACGCGGCAGGCCGAAGGCCACGTTCCCGGCGACCGACAGGTGCGGGAACAGGGCGCCCTCCTGGGGGACGACGCCGACGTGGCGGGACTCGGGCGCGACAAACGTGCGGCCGTCGGCCACGACCTCGCCGTCGAGCGCGACGGAGCCGGCGGCCGGCGCCTCGAACCCGGCCACGATGCGCCCGAGCGTGGTCTTGCCGCTGCCCGACTCGCCCATGAGCGCCAGCACCTCGCCGGGCTCGACGGACAGGTCGACACCACGGAGGACCTGCTGCGTCCCGTAGGAGTGCTCGACGCCGCGCACGTCCAGCCTGGGTGTGGTCACACAACCTCCCGCCGGTCGACGGTGCCGCGGCCCCAGCGGGCGGCGACCAGGGCCGGCGCGACCGAGAATGCCATGAGCGCCAGCGCGTAGGGGGCGACCGAGGCGTCGTCGGAGACGCCGGCCCACGCCCACAGGCGCGTTGCCAGCGTGTCGGTGCCGGCCGGTCGCAGGAGCAGCAGCGTCGGCAGCTCCTTGGCCGTGGTGAGCGCAACCACCGCCACGCTCGCCGCGGCCGCGGGCAGCACCGCGGGGAGCGTGACCCGCAGGAAGACGGCGCCCCGGCGCCGCCCGGTGGACCTGCCGACGTCGGTCAGCACCTCGGGCTGCTGCTCGAACGCCCCGCGGAGCGCGCCGAGCGCCAACGACATCGTGAGCGCCACCTCGGCCAGCACGACGATCGGCCAGCGCTGGTAGATCGGCTGCAGCGCCCGCACCCCGACGTAGACGAACGAGAGCGCCACGACGATGCCGGGGAGGCTGTGCGCCAGCATCACGGCGCGCTCGGCACCGACGGCGAACACCGAGCGGAACCGCGCGGCCAGCCACGCGAGCGGCAGCGTGACCACCACCGTGGCGACCGCGACCGTGGCCCCCAGCACCAAGGTGGTCACGAGCGCGCCGACGAACTCGCCGGCGTCGACCTCGCTCCCGCCGCGCGACCACCACCACAGGTAGGTCACGACCGGGAACCCGACCGACGCGGCGGCCAGCAGGCCCAGGCCCGCCACGGCCACCCACCGGCCCCGGCCGAGCGGCACGCGCGAGGCCGACCGTGCGACGCCGCGCCCGACCCGCGACGTCGTGGCGCGGCCCCGGACCAGCGGCTCTGCCAGCACGAACACCAGCGAGACCGCCACGAGCGCGCACGCCAGCACGGCGGCACGGGAGGGGTCGAAGCTGGAGCGGTAGGCGCCCAGGATCACCCACGTGAACACCGGCACCCGCATGATGGCCACGGCCCCGAAGTCCGCCAGCACGTAGAGCGAGGCCAGCAGCACCCCGGCGGCGACCCCGCGCCGCACCTGCGGCACGGTCAGCTGGACCAGCACGGCCGCGGGCCCCTTGCCGAGCGACCGGGCGACCTCGTCCTGCGCCGGGTCGAGGGTGCGGAGCACCGCCGTGACGTACAGGTGGACGAGCGGGACGGTGGTGAACGTGAGGACCAGCACCGCCCCGCCGAGCGAGGCGACGGCCGGCCACCACGAGACCCAGGCGTAGGCGGCGACGTAGGAGGGGACGGCGAGCGGCAGCACCACCAGCACGTGCCACAGCGCCGGGGCTGGCAGGTCGGACCGCTCGACCAGCCAGGCCGTGGTGGTGCCGACGGCGCCGGCGAGCACCCCGACGACGAGCGCCAGCCCGACGCTGCGCAGCGCCAGGACGGCGACGTCGCTGCTGAGCAGCACCTCGGTGACGCGGTCCCAGCCAGCCACGCCGGCCTGGACCGCCAGGTAGAGCAGCGGCACCACGGCGAGCGCCGTGGCGCCGAGCGCCACGGCCAGCGCCGATCGGGGTGCGCCGAGCGCGCGGGGCTGCACCGGCCGTCGTCCTGCGGACTACTTCTGCAGCAGCCCGGTCTGGGCCAGCAGCTCCTGCGTGGCCGCCAGCGAGTCCAGGTCGGAGAGGTCGAGCGTCGGCGCGTCCAGCTCGTCGAGCGGGGGCAGGTCGGCCGCGGCCGGCACACCCTCCACGAGCGGGTACTCGAAGGTGCGCTCGGCGAAGTAGGTCTGGGCGCCCTTGGCGAGCAGGTAGTCCACGAACTCCTGCGCGGCCGCCTTGTTGTCGGACGACTTCAGGATCCCGACGCCGGCGACGTTGACCAGCCCGCCGGGGTCGCCGCCGCCCACGAACTGGTTCTTGGCGACCACGCCGGTCCCGCCGGTCTCCGACAGCTTCTCGAGCAGGTAGTAGTGGTTGACCAGGCCGACCTCGACCTCGCCGGCGTCCACCGCGTCACGCACCTGCGAGTTCCCCTCGTAGGCCTTGGGCTGCTGGGCGGCGAACTTCTCGAGCCACTCCGTGGCGCCGTCCTCGCCGCGCAGGACGCGCAGGCCGGTCACGAAGGACTGGAACGAGGCGTTCGACGGCGCGAAGCCGATCTGGCCCTTGTACGCCGGGTCGAGCAGGTCGTCGATGTTCGTGGGCGGGTCGGTGACCTTCTCGGAGTTGTAGAGGATGACGCGCACCCGGCCGCTCGTGCCCACCCACTGGCCGTCGGAGCTGCGGTAGGCCTCGGGCACCTTGGCGAGCACGGCCTCGTCGAGCTCGCTCAGCAGGCCAGCCTTGGCGAGCGCGCCGAGCGCGCCGGCGTCCTGGGAGAAGAAGACGTCGGCGGGCGAGGCGCCGCCCTCGGTGATGATCTGGGCGGCCAGCTCCCCGCTGTCGCCCGCCCGCAGGTCCACCTCGATGCCGGTGTCCTTGGTGAACTGCTCGACCAGGTCGCCGACCAGCTCCTCCTTGCGGCCGCTGTAGACGACGATGCGCTGCTCCTTCTCGGCGCCGTCGGCCGTCGTGCCCGACGACGACCCACCGCCGCAGGCGGCGGCGACGGTGCCGAGGAGCACGAGCGCGCCGAGCGCGAGGGCCGGGGAGCGTCGGGAGCGGAGTCGTGGGGTGCGGAGCATGGGACCTGCCTTCCGGTCGGTACGGGTGTGTAAGGCAACCTTTACACAATACGTTCAGCATGGTCAATCCATGCCGCCCCGGCCCTGAGGACCCCTGTGGCTGCGGGGTCGCGGCGGCCGCCGGCCCGCTACGGCGCCCGCCCTGCCCCGAGCGCGACCGGGACCTCGTCGGGCCGGTCGTAGAAGCGGTCCTCGGCCACCAGCAGGTAGGTGCCGGTGGCGTCGGTGACCCGCACCAGCCGCACCACCGACCCCGACGCCCCGCGGGCCGGCCGCTCCCGGCTCAGCACCACGCCGCGCACCGCCAGGCCCGGGCGCACCTCGACGGCCTCGATCGCCCAGGCGGTGCGACCGTCGGCCTGCTCCATCGTGGGCAGCAGCTGGTCGGCCGTCGCCCCCTCGAGCGCCGGACCGATCCCGAGCCGGTCGTGGGGGGCCTCCACTCGGTCCAGCGTCCCGTCGTCGGCCACGCGCAACACCGCCACCTGCCCGTCGGTGGACCAGTCGGCCAGCCGCGCCCGCTCGACCTCGAGGTCGTTCGTGGTGTCCGCCCCGGGCAGGTCGGCGAGCGCCGACACCAGCAGGTCGCCCGTCGCCGGGAACGCCTGGCCGGTGGGGGCGGCGACGCCCTGGCGGCGCTCCTCGAGCACGGCGTCGAGCTGGCGCACCTGGGTGGCCCACTCCTCGGCGTTGCGGCCGAGCCCGCGCGCGTCGTCGGCCGCCCACTGGCGCGCCAGCCGCTCGAGGTCGTCGACGGGCAGCTCGTGGAGCGCGAACCCGGCGTCCGACACGACGATCGCGTGCACCGGGACGTCGAGCCGGTCCCCCCACTCCAGGACGGCGTGGAGCTCGTGGGCGGTCTGGGGCATGAGGCAGAAGTTGAGCTGGAGGTAGGCCCCGCTGGCGCGGCTGGCGGTCACGAACCGGTCCAGGTTGGCCTGCACGTCGGCAAACTGCGCCCCGTCGCGGACGGCCTCGTAGGTGGCGGCCGTGGCGCCGTCGACGGAGATGGAGAGGTCCACCACGAACTCGTCGAGCAGCCGCTCGACCCGGTCGTTCCAGACGGTGCCGTTGGTGGTGACGTGCAGCCGGGGCGTCGCCCCCGTCTGGCCCAGCAGGTCCCAGACCCGGTGGTGCTCGGGGATCAGGAACGGCTCGCCGCCCAGGAACTTGGCGAACTGGAGCCCCGGCAGGAACCCGGCCAGGTCGTCGAAGAACTGGTCGTCGTAGGGGGACTCCAGCCGCGGGAGCCCGGCCCGGTGCCGGATGGTCGACGACAGCTCGGGCGTGCACATCGCGCACGCCAGGTTGCACCGGTTGGACAGGGCGAAGGTCATGGACACGGGGCCGGCCGGGTCGGGCGTCGGGAGTGGGAACGGGTCGTAGATCGCCATCTCGGGGGCGGTCCGGCCGTGTTCCAGGTGCCACCGGCACGCCGCACAGCCCACGCTGAGGTCCCAGTTGCGGAGCGCGTCCTTCAGGACCCGGGCCCGGGGCCCGTCCCACAGGTCGGTGAGCCGGTCGCTGCCGATCCGGCCCAGCGGGTAGAGCAGGTTGGCGCAGCACGCGTAGACGATCCCGGCAGGGTCGAGCTCGAGCGACACCCACGGCGCGATGCACGCGGCGTCGACCGCGTGGTCGCGGCCCGGTCGGGCGGCCGACCAGATGGCGCGCGCAGCCGGGTCCATGGACCCAACCTACCGGCCGACCGTGCGGTGCCCTCGGCGAGGGCTGCCAGGGCCGCTACAGGCGTTCGCCGGGGCAGTCCCCGACCGCGGCGATCAGGCGGTCGATGAGCGCGGGCGCTCCGGCGAACCGGCCCTCGCCGCCCATGATCTGCCCGATGTAGCCGGACAGCTCCGGGTCGCCGAAGTCCCAGTCGCGAGACTCGCCGAACGTCGCCCACTCCTCGATGAGCAGCCGGTAGGTGTTGACGTCGGCCTGCAGCTCCCCCTCGGTCGACGCTGCGGCAGCCTCCAGCAGCCGCTGCGCCCGCTCGACCCTGGCCCGGACCTGGTCGGGGGTCAGCGTGCTCACCGGCTCGAGCTCGGTGAACACGTCGACGATCCCGCACTTCGCCGGCGGCGGCCCGACGGACGTGCTCGTGGAGCTGCCGCCGCTCGGTGCCGGCGCCGCGCCGATCGTCCCGGTGGCGGGCCGCACCTTCCACCCTGGCGGGTCCAGGCGGAACACGCCGCCACCTACGCCGAGCACGTACACCTCCCTGTCGCTGTCGGTGCCGAAGGCCACCACCTTGTCGGCGACGGTCCCGACGACCCGCCGGGCGACCACCTTGCCGTCGCGGAGGAGCAGCGCGTGGACCCGCTGCGAGCACAGGTCCCCGTAGAGATAGGCGCCCTCCAGGCCGGGCAGCTGGCGGCCCCGGTAGACGACGCCGCCCACGATGCTGCACACCTCGTAGCGGTGCGGCGCGGCGACGACGGGTGCGGTGAGGTCGACGCCGTCGGGCCGGCCGGCGACGCCCGGGAGTGCACCCTCCAGCCACGGCCAGCCGAAGTTCGTCACCCCGCCGTGGACCGCGCTGCCCGGGACCCGGTCGATCTCCTCGACCCGGGCGTCGCCCACGTCGCCGGTCCAGACGTCCGACGTCGCCGGGTCCACGCTCAGCCCCCAGGGGTTGCGGAGGCCCTTGGCCAGCAGCATCGACGGACTGACCACCTCCTTGACGCCGCCCGCGAGCGCACGTCGGCCCACGTGGATGAGCGACCCCAGCGGGGAGGCCGTGTCCTGGGCCGCAGGCGGCGCGCTGAACCGGTCGTCCATGTCGCCGACGGCCAGCACCAGGTCGCCGTCGGGGAGCGTGGCGATGCCGCCACCGCTCAGGCCGGCCAGCGGGTGGGGGACCCGGACCGCCACAGACCCCGAGCCCGGGTCGGCGGTGGGCCGGCCGTTCCAGGGGAAGGTCTCGACGGTGACGGCGCCGTCGAGCGCCGTGTAGGAGACGGCGACGCGCCGGCCCTCGTCGACCATCGCAATGCCGAGCAGACCGCGGTTCTCGCCGTCGGCCCGGGTGCGGTCGGTGAGGTCGAGCCACGGCGTCGGCCGGGGCACCGGCACGGTCCGGCCGCCCTGCCGCCTCAGTGCGACGAGGCCGACCTCGCCACCCACCTCGGCGACGAGCAGGTACTTGCCGCCGGGCGGCCCGACGAGCCCGGTCGGGATGCTGCCCGAGGTGCCGACCTGTGTGGCCCGGAACGACCGCGTCGCCAGGGTGGCCGTGTCCGCCGGGCGGGGTCCGGCGACCGCCGGCGGCGCGGCACCGGCCGGCGCGGCGGTCGCTCGCGGACCGCCCGGTGCTGCAGGGCCGTCGGCGCAGCCCGCGAACGTCCCGGCCATGACGACGGCTGCCGCGCATGCTGCTGCCGTCCAGCGCCCCCCGTGACGTCTCACCCCGTCAGTCTGTCGGCAAACCGGCCAGATCCACCCTGGCGGCCTGCGGCGCAGCCTGCTGCGCCCGTCCCGGGCCGGGCGTCAGCCCACGCAGCTGATGGTGTTCTTGCGGACCTTGAGCCGGACCGGGGTGGAGGAGGTGACGCCCTTGGTGTCCACCCCGAGCAGGTAGGTGGTCCCGACCTTCTTGGGCCTGGTCTCGCAGCCCTTGCCGGGCACGCCACGGTCGACGTTGATGACGAGCGTCCCGTCGACCTTCTTCGCGGACTGGAACTGGAGCGACCAGCCCGTCCCCGGGACCTCGTCCCAGACCAGCACCGGCGTGTACCCGGTGGGGATGCTGGGCATCTGGTCGTTGGACTCCGGGCCCCAGCCGTCGGGCGTCCACTCCTTGGCCGCCGACCTTGGCACGGTGACCCGGGTGGTGCCCTCCTGGTCGCCGGTCCCCGGCGGTCCGGGCCGGTCGACGCCGGCCAGCAGGACCACCGACATCTGCATCGGCATGAAGGTGGTGGAGGAGCCGCCGGCCGCCGCAGTGGTGGACGACGAGGCTGCAGAGCCGGCTGCCGTGGTGGAGGTCGCCGCCGAGTCGTCCGCACCGCCGCAGGCCGCGGCGAGCAGTGCCGTGGCGGCCAGCGCCACGAGGGTCAGGTGGGGTCGGGTCGTCACGCCCCAGAGGCTAGGGAACTCGGGCCGGGTGGGGCGCGCGCCCGGCCGGTCCGAGGTGCCGGGCGCGACCGGGCGGGACCCGGCCGCGACGGCGTATCCTCCCGGGCGACAACCACGCCGTCCACGGCGCGCTCCCAGGGGGACCCCGATGACCAGCCCGACGATCGACCCGGTGGCCGCTGCTGCCTTCCAGTTCCGAGGCCAGGACATCCCCTGGCTGGTCGACCACCGTGCCGAGCACCGCGCCGACCACCCGTTCCTGGTGTGGGAGCCCAAGGAGGGCGAGTCCCGCACCTGGACGTACGCCGAGTTCGCCCAGGCCACCAAGCAGGTGGCGGCCGGACTGTCCGCCCGCGGCGTGACCGTCGGCGACATGGTCCTGATCCACGCCGAGAACTGCCCCGAGGCCGTCATCGCCTGGTACGCCTGCGCGCGGGTGGGCGCCGTGGCCGTGACCACCAACACCCGGTCGGTGGCCGCCGAGGTCAACTACTTCATCGAGCACACCGGGTGCGTCGGCGCCATCACGCAGCCCAAGTTCGCGTCGCTCGTGGCCGAGGCCGGTCCCGACCTGGGCTGGATCGTCGTCACCGACGACAACTCGGGCGTGGCCGCCACCGACGACGAGCTGGCCCACGGCCGGGAGGGCTTCTCGTCGCTCTTCGGCGACGCCGACGCGGCCCCGGAGCGGCCGGCCGACCCGATGCTGCCCGCCGGCATCCTCTTCACCTCCGGCACGACCTCCAAGCCCAAGGCGGTCGTGCACACGCACGCCAACGCGCTGTGGGCCGCCAAGGTGAACCCGACCAACATCGACTTCGGGCCGGACGACATCTACCTGGCGTCGCTCCCGTTCTTCCACGTGAACACGCAGTCGTGGGCCATCTGGACGGTGCTCGGCACCGGCGGCACGGTCGTGCTGCAGCCCAAGTTCTCGGCCTCCAAGTTCTGGCCGGTGATCGAGAAGTACGGCGTCACGCACATCTCCCTGATCCCGTTCGTCATCAAGGCGGCGTTCGAGCAGGGCATCCC
>CAIYXG010000434.1 GCA_903930035.1 uncultured Actinomycetes bacterium
CGGTGGGCACCTGCACCTTCTCCGCTCGGCCGCCGCCCTCGGGACCCGTCGGGTGGTCGCCGTGGACAGCGACGACTCCGTCCGGCAGCTCAAGGGGGCCGGCCGGCCGGTCCGGTTCGGCGCCGACCGGTGCGCCACTGCGGCGGCCGCGCCCGGCGTCGACGCCGTCGTCGAGTTCCACACCGACGACCTGCCGGCCCTGGTCGAGCGGCTCTCGCCCGACGTGCTGGTCAAGGGTGCGGACTACGTGCACTCGGTCGTGGTCGGCGCCGACCACGTGGAGGCCCACGGCGGCCGGGTCGAGTTCGTCCCGCTGCTCGGCGCACTGTCGACCACCTCCATCGCAGAGCAGTTCGGCAGCGGGCCGGGGCCGGCCTGAGGTGCCCACCGTCCTGCTGACGGGCGGGGGCGGGTTCGTCGGCGCCCACGTCCACCGCCGCCTGCTCGACCGCGGCGACGACGTCGTGCTGGTCGAGACGCCCGAGGGGCGGGACCGTGCGCGTCAGGCCGGCCTGCCGGCGACCCTGGTCACCGCCGAGGACCTCCGCGCCCGGCTCGCCGGCGGGGCCGGCACCCTCCCCGCCGGGACCGGCGCCGTGGTCCACCTGGGCGCCGAGACCGACACGACCCTGGCCGACGAGACCCGCTACCGCCGCAACAACACCGAGTTCTCGGTCGCGCTGGCCGAGGTCTGCGCCGCCGCCGGCACCCCGCTCGTCTACGCCTCCTCCGCCGCGGTCTACGGGGCGTCGCCCCGGTGCCGGGAGGTCACCGAGGACGAGGCGCCGCTCAACGCCTACGGGCAGTCCAAGCTCGACGTCGACCTGCGCGTACGGCCGCTCGTGGCGCAGGGGGCGCCGACGGTCGGCCTCCGGTTCTTCAACGTCTACGGACCGGGCGAGCAGCACAAGGGCCGGATGGCCAGCATGGTCACCCAGCTCGCGGACCAGCTGCGACAGGACGGCCGGGGACGGCTGTTCGGCGCGAGCCACGGGGTCGGACCCGGTGAGCAGCAGCGCGACTTCGTCCACGTCGACGACGTCGCCGACGTGGTGCTCTGGTTCCTGGACCACACCGACCGGGCTGGCATCTACAACTGCGGCACCGGCCAGCCCCGCACCTTCAACGACCTGGCCGCCGCCGTGGTCGCGCACGTCGGCGGGGAGGTCGAGTACGTGCCCTTCCCCCCGGCGCTCACCGCGCACTACCAGGCCCGCACCGCCGCCGACCTCGGCCGGCTGCGCGGCGCCGGCTACGCCGGGACGTTCCGCAGCCTCGAGGAGGGCGTCGCCCAGACGCTCTCGGAGCAGGGCTGACGTCCCGCCCGTGTCACCCCGGCCCGACCACCGACGAGCCGGCCGTCTGCTCGGCGCGCTGCAGCCGGGGGCGGAGGCGGAACAGGTCGCGCAGGGTCACGGCCGCGTCACGCACCGGCCGCACCGACGAGCCGGACACGTAGCGCCATGGGACGGGCACCTCGGTCACGCGCAGTCCTGCGCGGCGGGCACGGGCGATCAGCTCGACGTCGAAGGCGAACCGGTCGTTCTCCACGGCGGCCAGCACCGGCTGGAGCGCCGGGCGGCGGAACACCTTGACGCCGCACTGCGGGTCCGACGACGGCTGGTACCCCATGGCCGACACGGCCGTCAGGAACCCCCAGCTCCCCAGACGGCGGGCCCACGGCGGCGGCGGGTCGTAGGTCGAGCCGGGCAGGCGGCGGCTGCCGAGCACCAGGTCGGCGTCCGCCGTGGCCGCGGCCATCTCGAGGACGGTGGCGACCGGGACGGGCAGGTCGGCGTCCAAGAACGCGACCAGGTCGCCGGAGGCCACCGCCGCGCCCTGGCGCAGCGCGGCGCCCTTGCCCTGGTTCCGGCCGGAGGTCACCAGCAGGACGCGGCCGTCCACCGGCCGGCGGTCGACCACCTCGGCGGTCCCGTCGGTGGACCCGTCGTCGACCACCACGACCTGCCACGCCCCGGTGCACAGCCGGTCGAGGTCGGCCACCAGCTGGTCGAGCGCCGGGCCCAGCCGGCGCGACTCGTTGTACGCAGGGACGACCACCGAGATGCTGCTGGCTCGGTCGGCGCTCTGGTCGTACACGTTCCCCCCGGTCGTGGCTGCGCGGTGCGGGCCGACCGACGGTGGACGACCATGGGGCCATGGTGGGC
Source organism: uncultured Actinomycetes bacterium (assembly GCA_903930035.1). Taxonomy (GTDB): domain Bacteria; phylum Actinomycetota; class Acidimicrobiia; order Acidimicrobiales; family Microtrichaceae; genus CAJANQ01. The sequence goes on from CAIYXG010000434.1 coordinate 2,169, forward strand.
GAGATGACGGCCACAGACAAGCCGCAGCAGGAGCAGGCGTCACCGCACGGCCGGCTGGCGCAGGCGCGCGCCTGGTGGGAGCAGCACCCGCTGCTGGTGGTCGCGGTCGGGGCCGGCCTGGTCGCCGTCGGGCACCTGGTGTGGATCTGGACCCACCGGGTACGTGGTGCCTACGACCCCGACGAGGCCGGCTACGTCGCGGCGTCGCTGCGGATGGCCCGCTACCTCGCGGCCGGCGACCTCAAGGGGTTCGTGATCGCGGTCGGCGGGACCGGCAACGGCATCGTGGTCCCCCTGCTCTCGGTCCCCCTGGCCCTGGTCGACCGTGACCCGCGCCTGGTCATGTCGGTGCAGCCCGTCCTGCTCGTGGTGGCCGCGGTCGCCACCGCCGGCATCACGCGCCGGCTGTCGGGCCCGCGGGCGGCCACGGCCGCCGGGCTGCTGGTCGCCGCCCTGCCCATGATGAGCACGGCCGCACTGTCCTACTGGTACGGCCTGGGCGCAGCAGCGTTCCTCACGCTGGCGGTGTGGTCACTGCTGGCGTCCGACCGGTGCGCCGGGCGCACCGTCTGGTGGTTCGGCGTGGCGCTCGGCTGCATGCTCCTGACGCGCACGATGACGCTCGGGTTCGTCCCCGGGCTGGTGCTCGCCGGCATCGTCCTGGCCTGGGGGGACGGGCGCCGGCTGCTGCGGCTGGCGGGCGCCACCGGGCTGGGGCTCGCACTGGCCGCGCCGTGGTACGTCGTGAACGCCGAGTCCACGTTCGGCTACCTGTTCAGCTACGGCTACGGACCGCGGGCCGCGCGGTTCGGCTCCGGCGGGGTGCCGGAGCGGGCCGGGTTCCGGTTCGACCGGCTGGGCGAGGCGTTCGGCTCACCCGTCTGGCCGCTGCTGCTGGTGTCGGCCGCCGGCGTGGGGCTGCTGGTGGCCCCGAGGGTCCTGCGCCAGCGGCCGGCATCTGCGCGGGCCGCGGCGGCGGTCGCCGTCTGCCTGCTCAGCGGTCTGGCCGCGCTCGTCAGCACCAGCAACAACGGCGTCTGGTTCGAGCTGCCGATGGTCCTGCTGGTGGCGGCCCTGCTCGTGGCCGCGGTCTCGGCCGGGCCGGTCTGGTACTCGACGCTCCTGGCCGCGGTCGTGACCGTGGTGTCGACCGTGAGCCTGCTGTCCGCGTGGTGGGTCCTCCCCTACGACGAGGCCCGGCTGCCCTCGCACTACGAGTTCGGCTTCGCCGAGTACGACCGTCGGTTCCACCCCACGCGCCGCGGCGAGCACGACGCGGCGGCGGCGGAGTGGTCCGCCACGAGCCAGGAGGTGCTCGAGGCCGTGCGGTCGACCCGGCCGGGCCCGGACGCGCTCGTGACGCTGTCGGGCAACATGGAGATGTTCAACGCCAACACGCTCCGGCTCGCCGGCGAGCTCGACGGCTGGTCGCCCGTGGTGGTCGTCCCGGACACCGCAGCCGGCCGCGACGAGCTCGCGACGTTCCTGACCCCGACGGTCGACCAGGACGGCGAGCAGGTGAACCGGGTGCTGGTCCTGGCGCTGCACGACAAGATCCTCTTCACGCCCGACGCCGAGGTCCGGAAGTTCGAGCGGCTGGCCCGGGCGGCGGGGTGGCAGACCGAACGGACGGTCGACCTGCCCACCGGCGGCACCGTGGAGGTGCTCCGTCGGGCGGACCCGCGACCCTGACTCAGCGGTCGTTGCGGTAGACGCCGCGCAGGTCCGGCACCAGGCCGAGCGCCTTGGCCACCACGCCCGCCCCCGGCGCCAGGTTGCCGACCGCCAGCGCCCAGGCCACGCCCGGCACCTCGGCGGGGGTGGCGGCGTGCCGCACGGCCTCCGCGACCACCAGCGTGGCGTAGGCCCCGACGACCCGCCGCCACCACCAGCCCCACCGGCGGCACCACAGCCCCAGCGGTCCGGACGCCAGGACGACGGTGAAGACGGCCAGCGCGAGCGAGACGGCCGAGTAGCCCGACGTGAGCCGCTCGCCCCGGCGCCACAGCGGGACCATCGCCACGCCGAAGGTGAACCGCTGCACCACGAAGGACCACGTCGAGCGGTTCTTGTGGAATACCATGACGTCGGGCGTGAAGTGCATGCGGTAGCCGGCGGCGGTCAGCCGGGCGCACAGGTCGACGTCCTCGCCGGTGAAGAGCGACTCGTCCATGCCGCCCAGCTCCAGGTAGGTGCTGCGGCGGACAACCATGTTGCACGAGGGCAGGTTGTCCACGTCGCGGGCCGCCGACCCGGGCACCTTGCGGAAGGTCCACCAGCCGTCCACCAGGAAGCTGCGGTGGGCACGGCCGACGTAACGCTCCGAGGGCGGCTCGTCGGGCGGGGACACGTTGGGCCCGCCGACGACGGCCAGCATCGGGTCGGCGCGGAGGAGCTCGACCGCACGGTCCAGCCAGCCGTCGGCCGGGTAGGCGTCGCTGTCGATGAACGCCACGAACTCGGTGTCCGCCGCCGCCACGGCACGGTTGCGCTTCGCCGCGATCGACACCGGGCCGGTCTCGACCACGGTCGCCGCACCGCCCAGCCGGTCCGCCTCGGCGGCGTCGTCCACCAGCACCACCACCTCCACGCCGGGGGCGACGCGGCGGCACTCGGCGACGCACCGTTCCACCAGCCCGTCGACGGCGATGGAGGGCACGACCACGACGGCCGGCACCGGGCTCACCGCCGGGTCACCGCTTGAGCGCCGCCGCCAGGAGCTGCGGCTGGTAGCGGGCGTTGCCCAGGATGTTGAAGCCCCACGCGCACTCGTAGCTGCAGTTGCAGTGGGAGTCCTTGATCCAAGTGGCGGTGGACCTCGCCGGCTCGCTGCGCCACAGCGCCCCCAGGTCCATCCCGACGTCGCGCAGGTTGCCGATCGGCCGGTCCAGCACCTCGCACGGGTGGACGGTCCCGTCGGTGTCGACGACGCCGAACAGCGAGCCGGCGTAGCAGGTGCTCACGAAGTGGGGGTCCAGATAGGTGTCGGCCACCACGTCCCAGAGCAGCTCGTTCTTGCGGTTCATGAGACGTCCCAGCAGGGTCGCCTCGTCGTAGCCCTCCAGCCGGCCCGACCGCTGGTCCTCGACGATCGTCGACGTGAGCCAGCGGTAGGCGTCGAGCACGGCGGCGCGGTCGGCCTCGGGCACCTCGTAGACGCCCTCGTCGCGCACGATGATCGCGGTGACGGCACGGATGCCGTAGTCGTCGACGAGCGCGCGGTAGAGGTCCGGGACGGTCTGGTGGTTCTCGTGCGACACGGTGATCCCTACGTTGGGCGTCACGTTCCCGCCGACGGCACGCAGCGCACGGTAGGTGGCCACCGCCTTGTCGAACAGGCCGTCGACCTTGCGGATGGCGTCGTGCTCGGCCGGGAAGGCGTCGAGGGAGAGGGACACGATCAGCGAGCGGTCCGGGAACTCCGTGGCCACGGCCCGGGCGAGCGCCTCGACCCGGTCGGGGAAGGCGCCGTTGGACGTGATGTAGACGGACTGCACGCCGGCGTTGCGGTAGTAGGCCCGCACGATCTCGGTCAGGTCGCCGCGCAGGAACGGCTCGCCGCCCGTGAGGTTGACGTTGCGGAGCTGGGGGCCGGTGGTCCGGGTGAGCCGCTCGATCTCCTCAAGGGTGAGCTCGGCGCTCTTGGGGGACGGGTTGTCGAAGTCGATGAAGCAGAACGAGCAGCGCGCGTTGCACCGGCGGGTCACGAAGTGCACCAGGCTCACCGGGTGGCGGCGGGTGACCTGTGCGTTGACCGCCGCCGACGCCAGGCCCGCCAGCCCGCCCCGCCCTCCGGCGCGACGGCGGGGCGCTGCGACCGGCACGGCCGGCGGGGCGTCCACCGGGTCGGGACGGCGGCCCAGCTCGACCGGCTGCTCATCCACGGCTGGCCTCCGGGAGGCTGTCGGGGTGCGTCCAGACGACCACGTCGCCGCCGTCGGGCAGCGGCATTGCCGGACCGGGGACCCAGCCCTCCTCGAGCGCCAGGCGGCGGTAGCGCGGGACGTCCCGGCCGTCCGGGAAGGGCAACGAGCGTCCGTCCACGAGCACCAGCACCCGGGGGACCCCGCCGAACGTCGGCGTCAGGTCCTTGCGCAGCTGGGCGTCGGGCGGCTCGAGCGTGTTGACCGACGAGATGGCGGCGATGCCGACCCCAGAGGCCTCTTCGGCCATGCCCAGCGTGTTCAGGTTGAACAGGTGGATCTCACCGGTGAGCGACTGCCACACCGGGCCCTCGGCCTGCTGGATGGCCTCGACCTGGCGGGCCACGCCGAGCGAGGCCTGGTACCAGTCCTCGGCCGCCGCCGCCCGGACCTGTGCACTGGCCGACGCCATGCGGGGGTCGGCCTCCAGGTTGCCGAGCTGCAGTGCGTCGAGGTCGAACGTGACGAGGCGCCGCCAGTCCTCACGGGGCTGCGACGGGAAGCCCGAGCCGACCGGCCGCCAGGCAGCGACCAGCCCGAGCGCCAGGACCGCCACCGACAGCACGGCGGCCGCCGTCATGGCGGCGGCCACGCGCGGGCCCGACCGTGCGTGCAGTCGGGCCAGGACACCGACGCCCACCACGACGAGCAGGGCGTCGGCCGGGTACGCGAACCAGAAGCCCTGGTTCGAGGTCGACAGCAGGGCGGCGTAGACCAGGACGAGCGCCACGCCGACCGCAGCGAGCTCCTTGGTGACCACCCGGGGCTCGCGGCCGCGCGAGCCGGTCCGGCGGCCGACCCCGTCGGCCACCAGCGCACCGACCAGCACGGCGGGCACGAAGGCGTACAAGAGCTTGAAGTCGTGGTCGAGCAGGTCCCGGTAGAACCGGGCGCGGTCGGCCAGGCGCACGTTGCCCCAGTAGTGCGCCCGGGGCCCGTACGCGTTCAGCAGGAGGTAGTCCATGATCGGACCCCAGTTGACGATCCACCACGGGCCGGCGACGGCGAACGCCACCAGGCCGGCGAGCACCAGGTGCTTCCACGCCCGACGGTCCTTCCAGGCCAGGAGCGCCGCCGCCACGGCGAGCGCCGGCAGGAAGCTGACCGACATCGTCCGGCACAGCACCATGGCGCCGGCTGCGGCACCGAACCCGAGCACCGGCCAGAGCCGGGTGCCGCGGCGCGAGGCCAGGAGCGCCCAGACGGCCAGCGCCAGGAACGCGCCGACCCCGGTGCTGTACTGGAACGACCTCGACGAGACCACCGACACCGGCAGCAGCAGCATCACGAGCCCGCCGACGACGGCGGCGTGACGGCCCGCGACGACCCGGAGCGACCCGGCGACGCCCACGGCCGTCAGCACGATCAGCACGGGCTGGACAACCATCGCCGCCACGACGCTGCGGGGCGTCAGCAGCAGGAACGGCACCGACATCAGGGCGACCAGCGGCCCGTTGCGCGTGTCGAACACCACCTGCAGGAGCGGCCGGGGGTCGAGCCCGAGCGCCCGGCGGAACCTCATCGCGGCGGCCACACCGCCGGCCTCGTCCACGTCGAACCCGCCGATGTGGCGGGCCCGGGCGATCCACCAGACCTGCAGCACCACGAACACCAGGCCGGCGAGCGCGACGGTGAGGAGCGGGCGCCGCACGGCAGCCTCGCCGGCCCGACGGAGCCAGGACGAGGAGGGCGGGCCGGCGGCGGGCTGGTCGTCGGCCGACGGGGCGGCGTCCTCGTCGGCGGGCGCGCTGCCGTGGTCCGTGCCCACGCTCGCGCTCGTCGTCGAAGTACTGCTCACGTGCTCTCGCCCACGTCGGACTGCCCCCGCGCCGCCGCTCCCCCGGTCGCGGGGCCGCAGCAGCACCGTGACAGCCTACGGGGCCGGTTTCAAGGCGCCACCCCGGGCGGCAGCCCGGGCGCAAAGGTGTGCCGGCGGCCCGACGGTGGCACCCTGTAGGTCATGGTGTGTCGCGGGGGGACTGCGGGATGAACACGGCGACGATGCGCCGTGTGGACCGTCGTCTGGGCCGGCCGCTCGCGCGCCTGCTCACCGGCTGGCGACGGGTGGCCGACCGGTTCCGTCGGCCCCCCGAGGGCCCGCCCCGCAAGATCCTGGTCCTGAAGCTGGCCGAGCACGGCGTCTGGGTCGTGGCCTACTCGGCGCTCATGGACGCCATCGAGATGGTGGGCGCCGAGCACGTCTACGTGATGACGTTCAGCGACAACCGGTTTGTCCTGGACCAGCTCGGCATCCTGCCGCCCGAGAACATCATCGAGGTGCCGACCACGGGGACGGCCGGCACGCTGCGGAACCTGGTCCGGGCGGTGCGCAGGGTGCGGCAGGAGCAGATCGACAGCGTGGTCGACTTCGAGTTCTTCGCCCGGTCGTCGGCGGTCATCGCCTACCTCACCGGCGCCACGCGGCGGGTCGGGTTCCACCCGGTGGCCGAGGAGGCCGGCTACCGGGGCGACCTGATGACGCACCGGCTGTCGTTCAACTCGCACCTGCACGCCGGCCAGACCTTCCGCACGCTGGTGCGGGCGCTCCAGGAGGACCCGGCGGTCCTGCCGGCGATGGGTGCGCCCGCCCCTGCGGCCGTCGCCCCGCCGCACCGGGAGGTGTCGGCCGCCGAGCAGGCCGAGGTGACGGAGGTCCTGCTGGGGGCGCTCGGAACCACGACCCTGCCGCGCCTGGTCCTGCTGAACGCCAACGCCGGCGACCTGATCCCCCACCGACGCTGGCCCGACGACCGCTACGTCGAGCTGGCGCGGCGCCTGCTCGACGAACTGCCGGACGTCGCGGTCGTCCTGACCGGCTCGCCCGCCGAGGCCGGTGCGGCCGCACGTCTGGCCCGTCAGGTCGGCTCGCCCCGGTGCGTCAGCGCTGCAGGGCAGACCACCCTCGGCCAGCTGATCGTGCTCTACGGCCTGGCCGACGTGCTCGTCACGAACGACAGCGGCCCGGCCCACTACGCGGCGCTCGCGCCGGTCGACATCGTCACGCTGTTCGGCCCCGAGACCCCCGACGTGTTCGGGTCCCTGTCGCCACGCAGCCACACCCTCTGGGCGGCGCTGGCGTGCAGCCCGTGCGTCAACGCCTACAACGACCGGGTCACGTCGTGCCGCAACAACCTGTGCATGCAGGCCATCACGGTGGACCAGGTGCTCGACGTGGTCCGCGGGCTCCTCGGGGGCGGGACACCGGTCGAGGTCCCGCCGGTGCGCACCGAGGCGGACTGACCCGCGGCGTCAGTCCCGGGCAGGTGCGGCCTGGGCGGCAGTGATGCTCGGACCCAGGTCCTGGAGCATCTGGCCGGCGAGCACCTTCGCGCCGTACTCGTTGATGTGCACGTAGTCCTTGTAGATGGGCCGGTCGACGTCGTCGAGCGCGTCCGACAGGTCCACCACGCCCTTGGGGATCCGGCGGCGCATCTCGGGCGACATGGTCGTCCACTGCTGCGCGTCGGCGGCGCTCAGCGCGTTGGCGGCACCGATCCGGCGGGGTGCGGTCGGCAGGATCGGCTGCAGGAAGAACACCGGCGTGGTCCCGACGGCGGACGCCACGGTCTCGCCCAGCTTCACGTTGCGGGCAAAGCGGTTCATGGCGTGGCGCGCCACCTGCAGGTCGGACTGCACGGGGTCCTTGCCCTCGTCACGGTCCGGGGCCTGCAGCCCCCAGTCGAAGGGCCCGTAGCGGAGGACCTTGTCGATCGTGGACTCGGCGAACGCAATCTCGGACTCGTCGGTACCGCGACCCTCGTTGTTGCGGTCGCGCTGGAGCACCACGTCGTTGGCACCGTCCATGAACACGGCGATGTCGGGGGCCGGCTCGGTCGTGGTCAGCTCGGCGAACTTCCGGACGCCCTGGCCGAGCGTCCAGCCGGGGGCGGCGTAGTTCACGATGTCGAGGGCGATCCCCTGCTCCCACGCCTGGCGCGCCACCTGGGACGGCAGCGACACCAGGTCGCCCTGGTAGTAGCCCCATGCGGCCGAGCCGCCGAACCACCACACCGTGAGCCGGCGGCAGTCGCACGGGGGCGGCTGCCAGGTGCGGCGCACGCCGTCCTTCACGTTGACCCACGTGCCGGCGTAGTCCTCGAACCGGTAGGTGGTGGCGCCGTCGAACCTGGCGCGGAGCGCGAACTCGGTGGTCTCGCAGCCCACGAGCGGCCAGCTCTCCTGGGCCGCCATCGCGCCGTTCTCCTCGCCCCCGCAGTTGGCGGCGGTGACGGTGGCGCGGTCCTCGTCGTCCGACAGCTGCGCCGCCACCGAGTCGACGGTGCCCTGTCCGACCCCGAACGACAGCGCGACGGCCGCACCGATCCCCAGGAACGCCACGCCGGTCAGCGTGCTGGCGGCCAGCTTGCGCGTCCGGAAGCCGCCCCCGCGGGGGTCGCGCACCGTGACCCGGGAGAAGGCGCGACCCGGCTCGGCGTCGTCGCCGGTGCGCTCCACCCAGCGCGTGCCGTCGTGCACCGGCGGGTCGAGCGGGTCGAACCGCACCACCCGCTGCACCACCCAGACCACCAGCGTGAGCAGCGCCACGGGCAGCATGGCCACGACCCCGACCACCGTGCCCAGCACGTGACCGAGCTTCTCGAGCACCCAGCGGTTGGCACGGACGAGCGGCGCGGCGCCGCGCACCACCGGGTCCAGGCCGGACATGGCGCGACCCACCGGGCCCGGCGCCGCCAGGCACAGGAGCACCGTCAGGCCGGCCAGGCAGACCAGCGCCGCGGGCACCCGCACACCCGTCTGGAGGAGCAGCGCGGCCGTCACCGCCATCATGGCCAGCACGACGAGGCGGCGCGCCGGGGGCACGGGCCAGCGCGACCAGCCGGGCCGGAAGGCACCCGTGGCGACGGTCCACATCACCACCACGGCGAGCATGAGCACCACCGGGGCGCCCGAGAACACCGAGTCGCGCAGCATCACGGCCGGCACGGCGAGCGCGGCGGCGACCAGCCCGGCCAGCCAGTGCAGCCGCACCACCAGGGCCACCACCAGCGCGGCGAGCAGCGCCGGCACGATGGACGCGAGCGTGTACTGCAGGCGCGTGAGCTGCACGGCCATGGGCAGCGCCGTCAGGACCCAGGCCAGCAGCGCCGTCTCCCAGGACGCCCCCGCTGCCACGGTCCCGGGCACCTGCCGCCAGCGCGGCGCCGCCCCTGCCGCCGGCACGGTCACAGCGCCGGGTAGATCGCCCACGGCAGCACGGTCTGTCCGACGAACGCCAGGAGCGCGGCGACGACGCACAGCAGGAGGATGAGCGTGATGAACCAGTTCCGGGTCCACCAGGCGTCGGCCAGGAGGTCCATGAACATGTTCCAGGTCGGGCCGCCGCGACGACGGGTGATCTTGCGTTCCACTGCGCTGGTCCCCCCTGCTCGACGTGGTGGTGCGGGCCGGACGGCAGGCCGGCGGTCGGACCGTCGACCGGCGGTTCACCGGACCTTCCGAGGATACCGGTGGTCCTCCGGATTGGAACCGCGGCCTAGTTCCGCGGCGGTGCTGCGGCGGCAGCTGCGACCGCCGGCCGCAGTTCCGTGAACATCTGCTGCGCCAGGACCCCGGCGCCGTACTCGTTCACGTGGACGTGGTCCTTGTAGACCTTGCGGTCCACGTCGTCGAAGACGTCGGACAGGTCGAGCATTCCGTCGGGCAGGCCCCGACGCACCTCGGGCCAGGCCTGCTCCAGCTCACGGCGCATCCGGGGCGGCATCGCGTTGTCCGCGCCGACCCTGGCCGGTGCGCTGACCAGGATGGGCTGCAGGAAGAACACGGCGGTGGTCCCGGCCGCCGCGGCTGCGTTCTGGCCGACCTTCACGTTCCGGGCCAGCCGCCGCACGGCGTGCTGGCCGACCTCTCGGTTCGGCACGGGCGGCACCGAGCCCTGGATCGAGATCCCGAGCTTCTCGACCCCGCCGTCGAACTTCCCATACCGCAGCACCGTGTCGAGGGCGCCCTCGACGAACGACGCCTCGGACTCGTCGGCGCCGGCGCCCTGGTAGTTGCGGTTGAACTGCACCGTCAGGTCGTTCACGCCGTCCATGAACACGGCAAGGTCCGGGGGCGGCTCGGTGGCCGACAGCTGGGCGAACTTCCGGACGCTCTGGCCCAGTGTCCATCCCGGGGTCGCGTAGTTGACGATGTCGAGCGCGATGCCCTGCTCCCAGGCCGCCTTGGCCACCTGCGACGGCACCGACTCCATGTCACCCTGGTAGAAGCCCCAGGCCGCCGAGCCGCCGAACCACCACACGGTCAGCCGCCGGCAGTCGCACGGCGGGGGCTGCCACGTGGGGCGCACGCCGTCCGTCACGTTGACCCACTTGCCGGCGACGTCCTCGTAGCGGAAGCCCGTGGTGCCGTCGAAGCGGGCCGAGGCCACGAAGTCGGAGGTCTCGCAGCCGACCAGCGGCCAGCTCGGCTGACCGTCCATCACCGCGTCGGGACCCGACCGGCAGTTGAAGGCGGACGGGACCCGCCGGGCCAGCGCCTGTGCGACGTCGGCCAGGCTCTCGCCGGCGAGCAGCAGCCGCACGCTGAACACGGAGGAGAACAGCAGCAGCGCAAGGACCGCGACGCTCAGGACGCTCGCAGTCAGGCGCCGGACGCGGTCGCCGACCGAGCGAGTCTCCCGGACCGTGACCTTGGCGAAGGAGCGACCGGGCTCGGCGTCGTCGCCCGTCCGCTCCACCCAGCGCGTGCCCTCGTGCACGGGCGGGGCGAGCGGGTCGAACCGCACCAGCCGCTGGACCGCCCAGACCACGAGCGTGAGCAGGGCGACCGGCAGCATCGCCACCACGCCGAGCACGGTGCCGAGCACGTGCCCCACCTTTGCCAGCAGCCAGCCGTTGAACCGCACCACCGGCGACGCGGCGCGCAGGAGCGGGTCGGTCCTCGACATCGCCCGGCCCACGGGCCCGGGCGCGGCGAGGCAGACGAGGACCGCCAGCACGGCGACGCCGACGGCCAGGACCGGCAGCCGGACCCCGGTCTGGAGCAGCAGCAGCGCCGACACGACGAGCATGGCCAGACCCACCAGGCGCCGCGCGGGCGACGACGGCCAGCGGCGCCAGCCCGGCCGGAACGCGCCGGTGGCCACCGTCCACAGCAGCAGCACGGCGAGCATGAGCAGCACGGGCGGCCCGGCGAACACCGAGTCGCGCAGCATCACTGCGGGCACGGCGACGGCGGCGCCCACCAGTCCGACGAACCAGTGCAGCCGCACGAGCAGGGCGACCACCAGCGCCGCGAGCAGGGCCGGCACGAACGAGGCCGCCGTGTACTGCAGCCGCGCGAACTGCACCGCCATGGGCAGGGCGGTCAGCACCCACGCCAGCATCGCCGCCTCCCACGAGCGGTCCGGGGCGACGGTCGGCGGGACCTGGCGCCAGCGCAGTGGGGCGGTCGGGCCGGAGGTCTCGACCGACGACGCCATCAGGCCTCGCGCTCGATGACGCAGTCCTCCAGCACCAGCAGGTCCAGCCCGGTCCGCCGGAAGGTGCGGTAGGCGTCCGCCGGCGTGCACACCACTGGTTCGTCACGCGAGTTGAAGGAGGTGTTGAGCACGACCGGGCAGTCGGTCCGCCGGGCGAAGGCCTCGATCAGCTGCGCGAACTCCGGGTTGGTGTCCGCCGAGACCGTCTGTACCCGGGCCGAGTAGTCGACGTGGGTGATGGCCGGGACCGTGCTGCGGACCTGCGCCACCACGGCGGCCAGGTCGTCGGGGTCCTCGGGCGACGGGTTCTCCACCCGCAGGTCCTCACGGACCGGCATCGCCAGGTTCATGTACGGGGCGAAGCCGTCGAACTCGAAGTAGTCGGCGACCCGGTCGGCGAGCACCGCCGGCGCGAACGGGCGGAACGACGCGCGCTCCTTGACCAGCGTGTTCACCCGGCCCTGGACCGTCGGGGACCGGGGGTCGGCCACGATCGACCGGTGCCCGAGCGCACGCGGGCCGAACTCCATGCGGCCCTGGAACCAGCCGACCACGCGGCCCTCGTCGAGCTGCTCGGCCACCAGCCGGCACAGCTCGTCGCGGTCGGGCACCGTGCGGTACTCGACGCCCTCGGCGTCGAGGAAGGCGCGCACCTCGTCGGGCCCGAACGCCGGTCCCAGGAACCCGCCCGACATGCCGTCGGGCTCGACCGGGGTCCGCAGGTTGCCGAGCGTCTCGTGCCAGGTGTGGAGCGCGGCACCGACGGCGCTCCCGGCGTCGCCGGCCGCCGGCTGCACCCACAGGTCGGTGAACGGCGAGTCGCGCAGGATCCTGCCGTTGGCCACGCAGTTCAGACCCACCCCGCCCGCCATGCAGAGCTGGTCCAGGCCCGTCTCGCGGTGGAGCTCGTTCGCCATGGTCAGGAGGATCTCCTCCAGCACCACCTGGATGGACCGGGCCAGGTCGGCCTCCCGCCGGGTCGGCGGCGAGTAGAGCGGCCGGGTCGGCGCGCCGAACAGCTGCTCGAACCGGCGGTTCACCGTGCGGCGGCCCCGCAGGTAGGCGAAGTACTTCTGATTGAGCCTGATGGAGCCGTCGGGGCGCAGGTCCACGACCTGGTCCAGGATCCGGTCGGCGTAGACCGGCTCGCCGAACGGGGCCAGGCCCATCAGCTCGCCCTCGCCGGAGTTCACACGGAACCCGCAGTACTCCGTGAACGCCGAGTAGAGCAGCCCGATCGAGTCGGGGAACCGGAGCTCGCGGTCCACGCTGAGACGGTGGCCCCGGCCCTGGCCCATGGTGGAGGTGGCCCACTCGCCGACGCCGTCGACGGTCATCACGGCCGCCTCGGCGAACGGCGACGGGTAGAACGCGGCCGCGGCGTGGCTGGCGTGGTGCTCGGCGTACTGCAGCGGCGGCATGGCGGCGTCCCGACGGCGGAACCACGACGCGACCTGGTGACCCACCGCGAGCTGCTCGCGCAGCACCCGCGGCGTGGACGTCAGCAGCGACGGCCAGGCCCTCGGGCCACCGCGCAGCTTGGTGGTCAGGTGGCGGTTCATCACCCCGAGGGGCTTCTCGTGGAGGACCACGACGTCGACGTCGGCGGCCTCGAGCCCGGCGATCTGCAGGCAGGTGTCGGCGGCCCGCTCCGGGAAGGACGGATCGTGCTTGACCCGGGTCAGCCGCTCCTCCTCGACCGCTGCGACCACGACACCGTCCACGACGAGCGCCGCGGCGGCGTCGTGGAACCCGCACGAGATGCCCAAAAGGTTCACGACGCACTGCCCCCTGTCGGCGCGGCGACCCTCGTCGACCCGCCTCGGCCGAGGACCAATCTACCGGTTCGACCCCTAGAATCGGCCGGAGTTGTTCCGACCGACCGGGGGAGTGGGCGTGGTCGCAACCCGCACAGTGATCCTCGGCGTGAGCTGCGACTACCACGACGCCGCGGCGGCCGTCGTCGTCGACGGTGTCGTGGTCGCGGCGGTCGAGGAGGAGCGCTGCTCGCGGGTCAAGCACGACGCCCGGCTCCCGGTAGGCGCCGTCGAGGCCTGTCTGGAGCTGGCCGGCGTGGGGGCGGACCAGGTCGACCACGTCGCCTTCTACGAGAAGCCCCTCACCGTGCTGGCGCGGTACCTCGCCTCCCGCCAGCGCTCGGGGCCCCGAGGCGCTCGGTCGTTCCGCCACGACGTCCCGACCCTGATCTCCACCAACCTGATGGTCGGGTACCGCCTGCGGCGGCTGCTCCGCGACCTGGGCGCCGGGCGGCCGCCGGTGGTGGAGTACGTCGAGCACCACCGCAGCCACGCGGCCGCCGCGTTCTTCCCGTCGCCGTTCGACTCGGCCGCGGTCCTCACGATGGACGGGATCGGCGAGTGGTCGACCGCCACGGTGGCACGCGCCCACCGCAACCGCATCGAGGTCCTGGAGGAGATGCGGTACCCGCACTCGCTCGGGCTCCTCTACTCGTTCGTCACGGCGTGGTGCGGGTTCGAGCCCAACGACGGCGAGTACAAGCTGATGGGCCTCGCGCCCTACGGCACGCCGCGGTTCCGCGACGCCCTGGACGCGCTCGCCCGGCCCACCGGCGCCGGGGGCCTGCAGGTCGACGCACGCCGCCTCCGCTGGTTCGACCCCTCTGCCCTGCAGGACCCCGGGCTCGCCGAGCTCCTCGGCGGACCGCCGCGGACCGCCGACGCGCCGTTCGGCGAGCGGGAGGCCGACCTGGCGGCGTCGGCCCAGGCCCTGGCCGAGGACGTGATGCTGGGCGCGGCCCGACGGGCCTTCGAGCTCACGGACGAGTCGTCGCTCTGCATGGCCGGCGGCGTCGCGCTCAACTGCGTGGCCAACGGCCGGATCCTGCGCGAGGGCCCGTTCGACGACCTCTGGGTGCAGCCGGCCGCCGGGGACGGCGGCAGTGCCGTGGGTGCGGCGCTCTCGCTCTGGCACGAGGGGCTGGACCGCCACCGGCCGCTGCGGTCGGACCGGTCGGGGCCCGACGCCATGTCCGGCGGCTACCTGGGTCCTGCGGCGTCTGCGGCCGACGTGGCGTCGGCGCTCGACGAGGCTGGCCTCACCGGCACGGCGGCGGTGGACGAGGACGCGCTCCTCACGACCGTCGCGCAGCGGCTCGCCGACGGCGAGGTGGTCGGGTGGTTCCAGGGCAGGGCCGAGTTCGGCCCACGGGCGCTCGGCAACCGGTCGATCCTGGCGGACCCCCGCGACCCCACGCTGCGGACCCGGCTCAACGTCCGCGTCAAGGGCAGGGAGTCCTTCCGGCCGTTCGCACCGGCCGTCATGGCCGAGCACGCCGGCGAGTGGTTCGAGCTCGACCACGCCTCGCCCTACATGCTGGTCGTGGCGCCCGTGCGGGCCGAGCATCTCCTGCCGGTGGCGCACGAGCCGGACGACGTCCTGGCCCGCTCGGCGGTGCCGCGCTCGACCGTGCCCGCCTGCACCCACGTCGACGGGTCGGCCCGGGTCCAGACGGTCACTGCGGAGTCCAACCCGCGCTTCTACGCGCTGCTCGCAAGGTTCTACGAGCTCACCGGCTGCCCCATGCTGGTCAACACCTCGTTCAACCTGGCAGGCGAGCCGATCGTGCAGACGCCCGCGCAGGCGGTCCGCACGGCCCGCGAGGGCGGCATGGACCTGCTGGTGCTGGGCGACACCCTGGTGGAGGGCGACGACCTGCAGCGCGGCGCGGACGACGCCCACGAGGTGGTCGCATGAACGTGACGCCCCGGCAGGGGGTGGTCCTCACCGGCCTCGTCATCGGCACGACGGCAGTGGCCCGGTCGTGGCCCGGCTTCCTCCCCGAGTTCACCGCGGGCGCGCTGGCGGTCGCCGGCGTCGCCGTGGTGGCCACCGCCGCGCTCGCGTGGTGCGCCCGGCGCGACCTCCACCCGGCCACCACGTTCGTGGTCGCCGTGCTCGCGGCGGCAGCCACCAGGGCGGTCGGCGGGAAGCTGCCCGCCCTGTGGGTCCTGGTGACGACCGTGGTCGCGCCGTGGGCGCTCATGGACCGACCGCCGTGGCGGGGCCTCCCCCGTTGCGACCCCGCCTCCCGTGGTCCTGTCCTGGGGTTCAGCCTCCTGGCCACCTACCTGGCCACCAAGGAGGGGCAGTCGATCGTCGTGATGACGGCACTGGTCGGCATCGTCACGCTCTTCACCCTCCTCGGGGCGTTCGCCCCGCGGGTGGTCCGCGGGTTCGTCCGGCTGGTGGACCTGGTCGTCGCCAAGCTCGCCGGCGGACTCGTGGCGCTGGTCATGTTCGTGGTCTGGGCGGCCGTCGCCCTCGTCCCCTGGCTGCTCCGGTGGAACCCGACCTGGGCGCCGGCCGACCCCCGCACCGGCTGGGTCCGCCGCCGCCACAGCGAGCCCGAGCCGACCCGCATGTGGGTCCGGGACGCCTTCCGGGTGCCGCTGTTCGCCGCCCACCGCGTGCGGAGCGCGGCCACGACGGTGCTCGGGCTCGCCGTGGTGGCCGGTCTGGTCGCCGGCACCGTCTCGCTGATCGGCGCGCTCTCCCCCGACCCGCCCGAGACGGTCGCGCCGCCGATGGGGGCCGAGGACACCACGGCGGGCAAGGCGGTCAAGTCGAGCCCGTGGTTCCAGTCGCTCAGCGACGCCAGCGAGCGGATGTACCGGGAGTCGCAGTTCTCGCAGTTCGTGGGGCTGCGCCTCGGCGACCTGCGGTCGCCGTACCTCAACATCGTCGACGAGGAACGCCGGTCGTGGGTCCCGACCACCGGCGCCTGCGCCGACCTGCCGGAGGTCTGGATGTTCGGCGGCTCCACCGTCTTCGGCGTGGGCCAGCGCGACGACTACACCATCGCCTCTGCGGTCGCCCGGGCCGCCGCGGCCAACGGCACCCCGGTCCGGGTGCGCAGCTTCGGCGTGCCGGGGGACGTGGCGTGGCAGGAGAACCGCCGGCTCGAGCTCATGCTGCAGTCCCGCGACCGTGCGCCCGACGCGGTCGTCTTCTACGACGGCTACAACGACCTGGAGTACACCTCGGGCCTCCGGTGGTCCGACCGGGGCGGCGTGGGCGACCCCATCGGGCCGCTCGACCGGCTGCACATGCCGGTGCTCGACAAGCTCGGGGCCATCGCCGACGGCGACGAGTACGTCGTGAAGGTGCCGCGGACCGACACCCGGAACCCGCGTGCACCGGCAGTGCTGGGCCTCCAGGCGGCGGCGCAGTACCAGGCCGCCGAGGCCGAGGCCGCCACGCTGCTCGGGGCGCGCGGCATCCCGTACGTCCGGTTCAACCAGCCGACGCTGCGGTCCCGGGCCACGCCGGTCGACGGCGAGTTCGAGGTCTCCCCGGAGGACCGCACGATGTACGCCGCGTTCCGCTCGGCGCTGCCGGAAGGGACGATCGACCTCTCCGGACTGTTCGACGGCACCCCGGAGCCGGTCTACGTCGACCAGGTCCACACCGAGGAGGCGACCAACGACCAGATCGCCCGGGCGGTGCTGCTGGGCCTGGCCCAGCGTGCGCCGTCGGTCATGAAGAAGGCAGGGCAGCAGCAGTGCTCCTAGTGCACGAGGTGCTCCGGGTCCTGGGCCAGACGCTGCGCTACGCGTTCGCCACCCGTCGGGTGGGGATCGTGGTCGTCCTCGTGCTCACGGCCGTGGCCGTGCTGCTCTCGTTCACGGTCGTCAAGGTCGCGCCGGTCGTCTTCTACCCGTTCCTCTGACCCGGCGGGCCGGCGACGGTCCGCGCCGCCGGGCGCAGCGCACCATCGACTCGCACGGCCCGATGGGCCACACTCTCTGCCGATGGACGACCAGCCGGGCACCCGGGCCGCCGAGGCGGCGCTCGACGAGCACCTCGAGGTGCTGGCCGCGTCGCGTGCGGTCGTCGTGGACGGCGTCGTCGCGCTCACGGCCGAGATCCTCCGCACGGTCAGGGCCGGCGGCACGGTCCTGGTCGCCGGCAACGGCGGCAGCGCGGCCGACGCGGGCCACTTCGTGGCCGAGCTGGTGGGCCGCTACGAGCACGACCGTGCCGCAGTCCGCGCCGTGTGCCTGGGGGCGTCGACCCCCACGCTGACCGCCGTGTCCAACGACTACGGCTACGAGCGGGCCCTGGCCCGGGAGGTCGAGGCGCTGGCCCGGCCCGGGGACCTGCTGGTGGCGATCAGCACGAGCGGCCGGTCGGCCAACGTCCTGGCGGCCGCCGACGCCGCCACGGCCGCCGGGTGCACGGTCGTCGGCCTCACGGGGGCCGGCGGGGGCGAGCTCGCCGGGCGGTGCCGCACGACGGTCGAGGTGGCCTCCTCCTCCACGCCGCGCGTCCAGGAGGTCCACGCCCTGGTCCTGCACGCCGTGGCCCGGGCCGTCGAGGAGCAGGTGCAGGCCGACGGGTCCTGACGAGGACTTGACAAAGTGACACTTTAAGTTACTTTGTAACTCATGACCGAGGCCGCTGTCCCCCAACGCCTGCTCGACGCCGCGCTGGAGGCCGCCACCATCCACGGGATCGCCAAGCTGTCGATGGGCGACGTCGCCCGCCGCGCCGAGCTGTCCCGCCAGACGCTCTACCGGCACTTCCCGTCCAAGGACGCGCTCGTTGCCGCGGTCGTCACGGCGGAGACCACCCAGCTCATCGAGCAGGTGGTCGCCGCAGCGGTGCAGGAGACCGAGCCGCAGGCCTCGCTCGAGGCCGGCCTGCTGGCGGCCCTCACTGTGCTCCGCGACCACCCGCTGCTGGACCGGCTCGTGCGCACGGAGCCGGAGGCGCTGCTCCCGCTGCTCACCACCGACACCAGCCCCGTCATGGTCCAGGTGCGCGGGGTGGTGGAGGCGATCCTCGCCGAGGGCAGCCCGGACCTGACCACGGACGCGGTGGCGCTGCGCCGGTTCGCCGACGTCGTCACCCGGCTGCTCATCTCCTACGCCGTCAGCGCGCCCGACGACCCGCCGGAGGTCGTCGCCCACTACCTGTCCACCTTCCTCGTCCACGGCGCCGTCGCGTCGGGCACCCCGTTGGAGGCCACCCCATGAAGACACTCACCACCACCGTCGACGGCACCGAGGTCCGCTGGCGCGACAAGAAGCGCTACCTGTGGATGCTCGGACTCATCGTCCCCCTGCTCCCGTTCGGCGCGGCGGACTGGGTGAAGGACTCCGGCTGGGCCGGGTTCTGGTGGTCCGGGCCCGTGTTCATCCTGGTCGTCATCCCCCTGGTCGACTGGATCTTCGGGACCGACCGGTCCAACCCGCCCGACTGGGCCGTCGACCAGCTCGCCGACGACCGCTACTACCGCTGGTGCACGTACCTGTTCCTGCCGCTGCAGTACGCAGGTCTGGTCTTCGCCTGCTGGGTCGTGTCCACGAAGGACCTCTCGCTGGTCAGCCAGCTCGGCTACGCGTTCACGGTCGGCACCGTCGCCGGCGTGGCCATCAACACGGCGCACGAGCTGGGCCACAAGAGCGTCAAGGCCGAGCGGCGGCTGGCCAAGCTGGCGCTCGCGCAGTCGGGCTACGGCCACTTCTACGTCGAGCACAACCGCGGCCACCACAACCGGGTCGCCACCCCGGAGGACCCGGCGAGCAGCCGCCTGGGCGAGTCGTTCTGGGAGTTCCTCCCCCGCACCGTCGTCGGCTCGGCGCGGTCGGCGTGGGAGCTCGAGGCCCGACGGCTGCGCGCGCAGGGCAAGAAGGTCTGGGGCACCGACAACGACGTGCTCACGGCCTGGTCCATGACGGTCGTGCTGTTCGTCGGCCTGACCGCAGTGTTCGGGTGGGTCGTGCTGCCGTTCCTGGTGGTCCAGGCGGTGTTCGGGTTCTCGCTGCTCGAGGTCGTCAACTACCTGGAGCACTACGGGCTGCTCCGCCAGAAGGACGCCAACGGCCGGTACGAGCGGTGCCAGCCGGAGCACTCGTGGAACTCGAACCACGTGGCGTCGAACGTCGTGCTCTACCAGCTCGAGCGCCACAGCGACCACCATGCGCACCCCACCCGCCGGTACCAGGCGCTCCGCCACTTCGAGGAGTCGCCGCAGCTGCCCTCGGGCTACGGGCTCATGCTCGGCCTGGCCTACCTGCCGCCGGTCTGGCGCCGGGTCATGGACCGCCGGGTGCTGGCCCACTACGACGGCGACGTGACCCTGGCCAACATCCACCCGC